>NZ_JBHWIE010000120.1:0-20227 GCF_042732085.1 Actinosynnema sp. NPDC059797 | reverse complement strand
CGCGGTGGACGTGCACGTGTCGAACCTGCGCCGCAAGCTCGCCGCGGCCGGCGCGCGGGACGTGATCACGACCGTGCGCGGCGTCGGCTACCGCGTCAACCCGGACCTCCGGTGAACCGACCGCCGGCGACCCGGGCGCGCGCGAGCCGCCGGGTCACCACCACGGCCGGTCCACCGCCGGACCGGCCACGGGCAGGGTCACGCTGAACGTGCTGCCCCCACCGGGCGTCGAAGCCACCCCGACCGCACCGCCGTGCGCGTCCACGATGCCGCGCGTGATCGCCAGGCCCAGGCCCGCGCCACCCGGCCGCAGCTGGACGAACGGCTCGAAGATCCGGTCGAGCTGGTCGGCGGGCACCCCGCCGCCCCGGTCGCTCACCCACACCCGAGCGGTCACCTCGCCCGCCGCCGCGCACCCCACCCGCACCGGTTCGCCGGGTGGCGACACCCCCACCGCGTTGGCCAGCAGGTTCGTCACCACCTGCACCAGCCGGTCCGCGTCACCGCGCACCGCCACGGGCTCGGCCGCCACGACGACCGGCACCCCGCGGCGCTCGGCCGTGCCCTCCACGGCGTGCACGGCCTGCCGCACCACGTCCGCCAACTCCACGTCGGCCGGCCGCAGGTGCAACCGCCCGCTGCGCACGCGGGACAGGTCGAGCACGTCGTTGGCCAGCCGCACCAGCCGGTCGGTGTTGTCCACCGCGATCGAGAGCAGCTTCCGCGCCCGTTCCGGCACCTCGCCGAACCTGCCGGACGCCAGCAGCTCCAGCGACCCGTGGACCGAGGTGAGCGGGGTGCGCAGCTCGTGCCCGACCAGGGCGGTGAAGTCCTGCTTGTCCCGCTCCGCGTCCTGCGCGGCCAGCGTGGACTGCACGACCGCGCACTCCAGCTCCGCCCACGCGGCCAGGTCGCGCAGCCGCTGCCGCTCGACGTCGGACAGCAACCGGGGGCGCCGGTCGATCACGCACAGAGTCCCGATCCGGTGCCCCGACGGCGCGTGCACCGGTTGCCCGGCGTAGAACCGGGCGCCCTCGTCGGTGACGATCGGGAAGTCCGCGAACCGCTCGTCGGCGAGCAGGTCCGGCACCTCGAACAGGTCGTCGCCGCGGATGGCGTACGAGCAGACCGACACCCCGCGCGCGGTCTGGTGCTCGGCGAGCCCGACGCACGACTTGAACCACTGCCGCTCCAGGTCGACCAGCGACACCAGCGCGATCGGCGTGCCCAGCAGGTCCCGCGCCAGTCGGGTGATCCGGTCGAACCGCTCCTCGCGCGGCGTGTCGAGCAGCCGGAGCGCCCGCAGCGCCGCGACCCGGTTGACCTCGGTGTCCCAGGCTTCGTCAGTCATCCCGACGAGTATCGGCCGAATGGCCCAATAGTGTCGCTTCGTCACACTTTCGGGTGAAACCTGGGGAAGTTCACATGCCGGTCGGCCCGCGCCCCGGCCCGCGGCCGCGCCGCCGCAGGTAGCGCTCGAACTCGGCGGCGATCGCGTCACCGCTGGCCTCGGTGATCTGGATCTCCGCGTCGCCGCGCTCCTCCAGCGCCCGCACGTAGTTGCGCACGTCCTCGTCCTCGTCGGCCATCTCGCTGACCGTGCGCTCCCACTCCTCGGCCTGCTCCGGCAGCGCGCCGAGCGGCACCTCGACGTCCAGCACCTCCTCCACCCGGTGCAGCAGCGCCAGCGTCGCCTTGGGCGAGGGCGGCTGCGACACGTAGTGCGGCACGGCCGCCCAGAACGAGATCGCGGGCACCCCCGCCTGCACGCACAGGTCCTGGAACACGCCCACGATGCCGGTCGGCCCCTCGTACCGGGACCGCTCCAGCCCGTACTTGGCCGCCGCGCCTGCGTCGTAGGCCGTCCCGGTCACCGGGACCGGCCGGGTGTGCGGGGTGTCCATCAGCAGCGCGCCCAGGGTCACCACGGTGGTCACGCCCAGGTCCTCGATGTGGCGCAGCAGCTCGCCGGCGAACTTCCGCCAGCGCATGTTCGGCTCGATGCCGTGCACGAGCACCACGTCGGTCGACGACCCCGGCGGGCGGCACACCGACAACCGCGTGGTCGGGAATTCCACCCTTCGGGTGACCCCGTCCACCATGCGGACTGTGGGGCGGGTCACCTGGAAGTCGTAGTAGTCGTCCGGATCGATCTCGGCCAGCGGCGTCGCGTCCCACGTGAGTTGCAGGTGCTCGATCGCCGTGCTGGCGGCGTCGCCAGCGTCGTTCCACCCCTCGAAAGCCGCCACCATGATCGGGTTGGTGAGCGGTTTGCTGGGGTCGAAGGGGGTCTGGGCGGCCTGGTCCGGATCGGTCACCGGCTCAGACTACGACCACCGGCGCGTGCCCGACGCCGTAGGCTGGTCCACGCCCGGTCGTGTCCCGCCGCCGCTTCGGGGCGCGCCCGTTCGTCCTGGCCGGCCACCTCGGGTCGGCGTCGCGTGAACCCGGGAAGGTCGTTGATGACGGTCGAGGCTGTGCTGTGGGACATGGACGGCACGCTGCTGGACTCGGAGAAGCTGTGGGACGTCCCGCTGTTCGAGTTCGTCGGGAAGCTGGGCGGCGAGCTGTCGCTGGAGACCCGCCACGCGATGGTCGGCACGAGCGTGCCCAAGACGATGGCGCTGCTGTTCGCCGAGGTCGGCATCCACGCGCCCACCGAGGAAGAGGTCGCCGACGGCGCGGCGTGGATCATCCGCCGGACCGAGGAGGTCTTCCGCGCCGGCCTGCCGTGGCGGCCGGGCGCCCGGGAGGCGCTGCGCGCGGTGCGGGCCTCCGGCGTGCCGATGGCCCTGGTCACCTCCACCGAGCGGGGGCTGACCGAGGTCGCGCTGGACACCATCGGCCGCGACCTGTTCGACGTGACGGTGTGCGGTGACGAGGTCGACGGGCGGAACAAGCCGTTGCCCGAGCCCTACCTGAAGGCGGCCCGCCTGCTGGGCGTCGACCCGGCGCGGTGCGTCGCGGTCGAGGACTCCCCGACCGGGGTGGCCGCCGCGGAGGCCGCCGGGTGCACGGTCCTGGTGGTGCCGTGCGACGTGCCGGTGCCCGCGGGCGAGCGCCGCGTGTTCCGCGACTCCCTGGTGGGCGTCGACCTGGCGACGCTCGCCCGGCTGCGGGACCGCTGACCGCCCGCCCGCGGTTCACAGCAGGGCGCAGTCACCGCACTTGCCGCCACCGTCGAGCCGGTAGTACAGGCAGCAGCTCCGCCGCCGGAACGCCACCTCCCCCGGGAACGGGATGAACTCCCCGGCGCCCCGCAACGGCGGTTCGGCGAACAGCTCCTCGCCCAGCCGCACGCACTCCTCGGCGCCGGCCGCCCCGCCGAGCGCGACCGCCCGCAACGCGCCCGCCACCGACGACGCCGCGTTGCCCCAGAGCAGGCCGGGCGCGACGGGGGCGGCGGAGCGGAGCGCCGCCACCACGGGCGCGAGCGACTCGGCGATGCCCACGCCCCCGACCGGCTCCTTGACCCGGACCCGCAGGCCGTCCGCGTCGTAGCGCCACCACAGGTTCGCGGGCCGCACGTCCGGCGCGGTCCCGCCGACCGCGAGCGCGGCCACCACCGGCGACAGCAGCCGGGCGGTGTAGCTCAGGAAGAACAGCGAGGCGGCGACCCGCCGTTCGGCGGTGCGGTAGCGGGCGGCGATCCGGTCCACGGTGGCGGGCAGGGCGGGCCCGTCCAGCAGCGCGGACCCGTCGTGCCAGCCCTCGTCGGGCCTGCCGACGTCGAGGGCGAAGAAGGGGCTCAGGCCGCGGATCTGCCGCAGGGTGGCCAGGACACGGGCGAACTCGGACACGTGGCCTAGTCTGCCGCCCGTGGACGCGCTGGGGTTGGGACTGTCCCTGGGCCTGGCGGCGAGCATCAGCCCCGGCCCCCTGCTGGTGCTGGTCGTGACGTCGGCCCTGAGGTCCGGTCGGAGGGCGGGCGTGCTGTCCGCGTGCGCGCCGCTGCTGTCGGACGCGGCGGTGGTCGCCGTGACGTTGCTGCTGCTGGATCGGCTGCCGGGGCGGGCGCTGGGCGTGCTCGGGGTGGTCGGCGCGGTGTTCGTGGTGTGGAGCGGGGTGCGCACGGTGCTCGACGCGCGCACGGCGTCCCTGGAGCGGACGGCCGCCGCGGGCCCAGGCGATCCGGGCCGTTCGGCAGCCCTGCGCCGGGCGGTCCTGGTGAACCTGCTCAGCCCCCACCCGTGGGTGGCGTGGGCGACCGCGCTGGGCCCGCTGACCATCACCACGTGGCGGGCGTCAACCGGGGCGGGCGTGGCGCTGCTGGTGGGCTTCTACGCGACGCTGGTGGGCGGGAAGGTGGTGATCGCGCTGCTGGTCGCGCGCGGTCGCCGGCACCTGGGCGACACCGGCTACCGGCGCGCGTTGGCGTTCTCGGGCGCGTTGCTGGTGGTGGCGGGCGTGGCGCTGGCCGTCGAGTTCGGGCCCACGCTGTTCGGCCGTTGAGCCGGGTCCGACCGCACCCGGCACTACGGCAGGTAGAACGTCAGCACGTCGGACCGCACCGGCGGGAACAGCACCCGCATCAGCTCGTCGTTCGGCCCCGGGTACACGTCGGGCTGCCGCGCCGTCAGGCCGTCCATCCCGTGCGGGCCGAACAGCAGCGACGCCAGCATGTCCGGCGCCACCCCCGCGCCGCCCGCCGCGCCCGGCGCCTGCATCGTGCCGCCCGCCACGACCGGCCCGACCACCCCGCCCTCGAACCGCATCCGCACGTGCGAGCGGTAGAACGACAGCACCACCTCGCCCTCCTCGCCGGCGAACCGCTCCGACGCCGCGAGCCGCGCCCCGAACACCGGCCTCAGGTGCTCCAGCAGCGCCACCGGGTCGGGGACGCGCACGTAGTAGGAGTTCGCCTCCGCCTTCGCCGGGGCCAGGAACGGCTCCAGGGCCGCGCCCGCGACCGTGCCCGGCCGCTCGGTCACCTCGGTCGCGCCGGTCAGGGCGAGCAGGGCGCGCGCGGCCGCCCCGTCCACCGCCGCGACCTCCGCCAGCCGCACCCCCTCGTCCGGCGGCGTGCTCCGGCCCGTGGCGACCGGCACGCCGTCGCGCTCGACCAGCCACTCGGTGCTGCCGTCGCGCTCGACCAGCCACCGCCACAGCGGGGCGGAGTGCGGCATCCGCAGGTCGAACGGGGCCTGCTCGGCGTCCTGCAGGCGGGCCATGACGGGGATGTCGGCGGCGGTCGCCTCGCGCAGCTCGTGGCCTGCGCCGTCCGGGACCTCCGCCACCTGCCGGGTGGCGGGTTGCGGGACGGCGTAGGTGTAGCCGAACCGCCGGTAGAAGTACGGGATGCCGATCATGATGTTCACCAGGTGACCCCGCGCGGCGGCCCGCTCGTGCGCCCAGCCCATCAGCGCGCGCACCGCGCCCCGGCCCTCGTACTCGCGGCGGGTCGCCACCAGCTCGACCTGGCTCGCCGGGATCTCCACCCCGCCCAGCACCAGCGTCTCGTCCAGCAGCGTCGCGGTGGACACCACCCGGTCGCCGTCCACGACCACCGCGCACGCCTCCCAGCCCGCGTCCGGGTCCTCCACCACGAGGCGGTGGTCCACGGCGTCCTCGGGCTCGCCCCGGTCGGTCAGCAGCGCGCCGATCTGCTCCAGGTCCTCCGGCCGCGCCGTCCGCAGCACCAAGCCGTCGCTCAGGGTCATCGGCGCAGTGTCCCGACGGCGCGTCCCCCTCGCCACGGATTTTCGCCGGCGCGCGAGGACCACCGTGCCGCACAATCCGGGCCATGACCTGGCTCCCCGCCGACTTCGCCCACCCGACCCGCGTCGACCTCGACGCCGAGCACCACCTGCGGCCCATCCGGGAATCCGATGTGGACGTCGACTACCCGGCCGTCATGGGCTCGCGCGAGCGGCTCTGGTCGCTCTACGGCGAGGCGTGGGGCTGGCCGCCCGCGACGATGACCCCCGAGCAGGACCGCGTGGACCTCGCCCGGCACGAGCGGGAGCAGGACGCGCACGAGTCGTTCAACTACGCCCTGTTCAACGCCGACGAGACGGCGTTGCTGGGGTGCGTCTACATCGACCCGGCCGACGACGCCGACGCGCTGATCTCGTGGTGGGTGGTGGACGAGCACGTCGGCACGGACCTGGAGCGCGCGCTGGACGCGTTCGTGCCCGGGTGGATCGCCGCGGCCTGGCCCTTCGCCGCCCCGCGCTACGCCATCTAGCCGCCGCGCGGGCGTCGGGGGTGGTCTGATCGGGGGGTCTGCCGGTCCGCCGCGGTCCGGGGGATGCGAGGATCAGGACCCGTGAAGACCTTCGACGAGCTGTTCGCCGAGCTGAGCGAACGCGCACGCACCCGCCCTGAGGGCTCCGCCACCGCCGCGGCTCTGGAGGCCGGGGTGCACGCGCAGGGCAAGAAGGTGCTGGAGGAGGCCGGCGAGGTCTGGATCGCCGCGGAGCACGAGTCCGACGAGCGCCTGGCCGAAGAGGTCTCGCAGCTGCTCTACCGCGTCCAGGTGCTCATGCTCGGCCGCGGCCTGACCCTCGAAGACGTGTACAAGCACCTGTGATCCCGGAGGTCGCGCCGCTGTCGGTCCGACCGGGTCCCGAAGCGGACTCCTCCGGCGACCCGTTCCCGACCGTCGAGCACCACCTCGCCGTCCCCGCCTCCTGATGGGCGGTGTGCTCAGCGGCTTCGTCCCCATCTGGGTGCTCACCGCGATCGGGTTCGTCGCCGCCCGCACCGACGTGCTCGGCGACCGCGCGGAGAGCGTGCTCGGCCGGTTCGCGTTCTACCTGGCCATGCCCGCGGTGCTGTTCACCACCCTGCTGGACGGCTCGCCCGGCGACCTGGCCAACCGTGGCGTGCTCGCGTTCGTGATCAGCACGGTCGTGGTGGGCGCGCTGGGGTTCGCGCTCCAGTGGCGGGTGTTCCGCCGGTCGCCGCCGGACCGGGCGCTCGGCGCGATGGCCGGCGCCTACTCCAACGCGGGCAACCTCGGCATCCCGGTCGCGGTCGGCGTGCTGGGCGACTCGTCGTTCGTGGTGGCGGTGCTGCTGTTCCAGCCCGTGGTGGTGATGCCGGTGGTGCTGGCGGCCGTGGAGGTCGGGTCCGGGCGGCGCGGTTCGGTGCTGCGCACCCTGGCCCTGCTGCCGGTGCGCAACCCGCTCATCCTCGGCTCGCTGCTGGGCGTGGTGTGCGGGCTGCTGGACGTGCGGCTGCCGGAGCTGGTGCTGGAGCCGGTGGAGGCCCTGGGCGCGGCGGGCGTGCCGACCGCGCTGGTGGTGCTGGGCATGTCGTTGGGCGCGGCGCGCGCGCCCAGGCCCGGTGGCCGGGCCGAGCTGACCGCGGTGGTCGCGCTGAAGCTCCTGCTGCACCCGCTGGTGGCGTTCCTGGCGTGCCTCGCGCTCGACGTTACCGGCCCGCTGCGCCTGGCGGCCGTGGTGTGCGCGGCCCTCCCGACCGCGCAGAACGTCTACGTGCTGGCCCACCAGTACCGCCCGGACCCGGGCCTCCAGCGCGACGCGGTGCTGGTGTCCACGGCGCTGTCGATGGTCACGCTGTCGGTCGTGGTGCTGCTGCTGGAGTAGGCGGGCGCTCCCGCGCGAACGGCGCCGGGACGCCGCGCCCCACCGGCCCGCGTGCTCAGTCGGCCCGGTCCAGCGGCGTCTCCACGCCCGCGTCCGGCTCGGGCCAGCCCGGGTAGGGCGGCGGGGTGCCGTCGAACGCCGGGCACAGGGCCTTGTGGTCGCAGTAGTCGCACATCCGGCTCGGGTTGGGCCGGAAGTCGCCGGAACGGCCCGCGCGCAGGATGGCGTCCCAGATCGCCTCCAGCGTGCGCTCGAACCGGGCCAGCTCGGCCTCCTCGGGCTGGTAGGCCAGCGCCTGCCGGTCCGCCAGGTACATCAGCCGCAGCTGGCGCGGCACCACGCCGCGCAGCCGCCACAGCACCAGCGCGTAGAACTTCATCTGGAACAGCGCCTTGGCCTCGCCGACCTCGCGCGGCGCGGCGCCCGTCTTGTAGTCGACCACCCGGATCTCACCGGTCGGCGCCACGTCCACCCGGTCGACGTACCCGCGCAGCAGCACCCCGGACGGCAGCTCCCACTCCACCAGCAGCTCGCGGGCGTCCGGGTCGAACCGGCGCGGGTCCTCCAGGCCGAAGTAGCCGTCCAGCAGGCCCTCCGCCGAGGCCAGCCACTCCTCCTGCTCGGGGTCGCCCTCGGCGAACAGCTCCGCGAACTCGGGCCGCTCCGCCCGCACCCGTTCCCACGCGGGCCCCACCAGCTCGCGCGCGCGGTCCGGCACGCGCTCGGCGGCGGGCAGGCTGAACAGCTCCTCCAGCACCGCGTGCACCACCGTGCCGCGCACCTGGGCCCTGGTCGGCCTCTCCGGCAACCGGTCGACCGCCCGGAACCGGTAGAGCAGCGGGCACTGCTTGAAGTCGCCCGCTCGGGAGGGCGACAACGCGGGCCTGCGGACAGGGCGGTCGGTGATCGTCGGCGCTGCCATGGCGATGACCATAAGCCACCCCACCGACAAGGACGCCGGACCGGAGCCGGGGCGGGGCCGGCGGGTGGCCGGGCCGACCAGGCCAGACCCGCGCGGACCCCTGCCTGCCCGAGCGGGCCCTGCCTGCCCGCGCGGACCGGCCTGGTCCGGTCCACCCCGGTCCGGGAGTGCCGGGAGGTGGGCGCGGCTATACAACGCCACCACACCGTTCCCCCTAGGCTTTGGACGTGGTGACAACCGGCAGTTGGCGACGGCAGGTCGGCCGGGACGGCGGTCTGCCGCTGTTCCGCGCGGCCGGTATCCCGGTGCTGCTCGCGCCTTCCTGGTGGCTCGGCTCGGCGGCCATCGTCGTGCTCTACGCGCCCATGGTCAGCCGCCTGGTCCCCGGCGCGGACGGCACCACCGGTGTCCTCATCGCCGCCACGTTCGCGGTCTTCCTGGGCCTGTCGGTGCTGGCCCACGAGCTGGGCCACAGCCTGGTCGCGCTCCGCCTCGGCCTGCCCGTCCGCCGCCTGCGCCTGTTCCTGCTGGGCGGCGTGTCGGAGGTCATGCGCACCCCGACCCGGCCCGGCCACGAGGGCGCCATCGCCGTCGCCGGCCCACTGGTCTCGATCTTCCTGGCCGGGGTGTTCGCCCTGGCCGCCGTCGCGATGCCGACGCCGGACGCGGTGTGGCTGCTGGTCGCCCAGACGGCTTTCGCGAACGCCGCCGTCGCCGTGTTCAACCTGCTCCCGGGCCTGCCGCTGGACGGCGGCCGCATCCTGCGCGCCGGGGTCTGGGCCGTCACGGGTCGCCGCGCCGCGGGCACCAAGGCCGCCGTGGTCGGCGGCGGTGTGGTGGCCGCGCTGCTGGTCGTGTGGGCGATCTGGGGCGTGCTGGAGGGCAGCGAGGACCGCTGGGTCCGGTTCGGGGTGTGCCTGCTGACCGCCTGGTTCGTGCTGGCCGGCGCCCGCGGCGAGCTGACCGCCGAGCACCGGCGCACCTGGCCGGACGGCCTCACGCTCACCGAGCTGGTCCGCCCGGTCCTCCAGCTGCCCGCCGAGAGCCCGGTGTCCGGCGCGCTCACCGCGTCCGCCGGCCGGGGCGTGGTCCTGGTCCGCGCGGACGGCGTCGCCGCCGGCCTGCTCGACCGGGAGATGGCCCGCCGCCTGGCCTCGACCTCGCCGCACGCGCCCGCGGAGCAGGCCGCCGTGCCGATCCGGCCGGAGACCGTGCTGCTGGAGAACGAGAGCGGTGACGAGGTGGTCGAGCGGGTGCACGGCACCGCGGCCTGGGAGTACCTGGTGGTCGACCTGGAGGGCCGCCCCGCGGGCGTGCTGCGCCGCGAGGACCTCAAAGCCGCCCTGAACCGCCGCTGACCAGCCCCTGACCAGGTAGAACCCCGGCCGGTCGCCCTACTTCCCGCCTCCCGGCGCGCCACCGGCCCCGCCGCCGAGCAGCCCCGCGTCCTGCGCCAGGATCGCCGCCTGCACCCGCGACCTCAGGTCCAGCTTCGTCAGCACCCGCGACACGTGCGTCTTCACCGTCGTCTCGCCGATGTGCAGCCTGCGCCCGATCTGGTGGTTCGACAGCCCCTCGCCCAGGCACCGCAGCACCTCGACCTCCCGCTCGGTCAGCGCGTCCAACCCGGGCGGCCGGGCGCGGGGCGCGGTCGAGGCGAACTCCCGCATCACCCGCCTGGTCACGCTCGGCGCGAGCACCCCGTCCCCGGCCGCCACCCGCCGCACCGCCTCGACCAGCGCGGGCGCCTCCACGGACTTCAGCAGGAACCCCGCCGCGCCCGCCCGCAGCGCCCCGTGCACGTACTCGTCCAGGTCGAACGTGGTCAGCACCAGCACCTCGCACACCCCGGCGAGCTGCCGGGTCGCCTCGATGCCGTCCAACCCGGGCATCCGGATGTCCATCAGCACCACGTCGGGCCGCAGCGCCCGCGCCATCCGCACGGCCGCCGAGCCGTCACCGGCCTCGCCGACCACCTCGACGTCCTCCGCGCCGCCCAGGATCATCACCAGGCCCGCGCGGATCGCCGCGTGGTCGTCGGCCACCAGCACGCGGACCACTTCGCCGGTCACAGCGGCAGCTCCGCCCGCACGACCCACTCCTCGCCCTCCCGGCCCGCCGCGAACCGGCCGCCCACCGCCTGCGCGCGTTCCGCCATGCTCACCAACCCCGTGCCCGTCCCGTCGCCCGACGTGCCGCGCCACCCGTTGCGCACGACCACCACCAACCGCCTGACCTGCCGTTCCAGCGCCACCGACGCCCACGCCCCGGGCGCGTGCTTCACCGCGTTGGTCAGCGCCTCCTGCACGATCCGGTACGCGGCCACGTCCACCGCCACCGGCAGCCCGGTCACGTCCGCGCCCCGGAACGCCACGTCCAGCCCGCCGGCGCGGGCCGACTCGACCAGCCGCCCGACGTCGACCAGCCGCACCGTCACCGGCTCGTCCACGGGGTCGTCGGCGCGCAGCACGTCGATCATCATCCGCATCTCCTCCAGCGCCCGCACGCTGTTCTCGCGCACCGCCTTCAGCACCGCCCGCGAGGTCTCCGGGTCGCCGTCGCGCAGCGACAGCACCGCCTCGGACTGGATCGCGATCGCCGACAGGTGCCCGGCCACCACGTCGTGCAGGTCACGGGCCATCCGGTTGCGCTCGGCGCCGACCGCGGCCCGCCGGTCCAGCTCGACGATCCGGGCCATCTGCTCGGCGCCCTCCCGGTGCTGCCGCACGTTGGTCGCCCACCACACGGGCACCACGAGCAGCGAGAACACCTGCAACCCGGCGTAGAAGGACAGCCGCCAGTCCCCGAACACCGCCACCACGGCGGTGATGCCGACGGTGAGCGCGGCCACCACCCCGACGAGCACCCGGTGCAGCCGGCGGGGGCCGTGCAGGGCGGTCACGAACAGCACGTCGACGCAGACCATGACGACCGGCATGCTCAGGCCCAGGGACAGGTCGACCGCCGTGGCCGCGGCCACCACGACCAGCGCCACCACCGGCGCGCTCCGGCGGAACACCTGGCCCGCGCACGCCACCGCCAGGACGGCCACGCCGAGCCCGGTCGGGTACTGCCGGTCCCGGCCGCCCATGACCAGGTCCATGCCCAGCCGGTGGACCAGCAGCCCCAGGGCGAAGAAGGCCACCGCCACGAGCAGGTCGCGGTGTTTCCGGGGCAGCGCCACCCCGCCATCACAGCACAGCCGCGCGCCCCGGGCGTCCTACGAAGTGATGACCCCCGGTGGGTCGGCCCGACGACGCGCCGGACCCCCTCCCAGCAGCACCGTTGACCCGTGGTTGATCCGTTGGTCGTGGTGATCGTGGCGTGCGAGGTCGGTTTCTGGGTCGTGCTGGGGGCCGGGCTGCTGGCCCGGTACGCGCTGCGCAGACCCCGCCTGGGCGCGGTCCTGCTGGTGTGCACGCCGCTGGTGGACCTGGTGCTGCTCGTGGCGACCGTCTTCGACTTGAAAGCGGGGGGTGAGGCGACGGCGGCGCACGGGCTCGCGGCGATCTACCTCGGGGTGAGCGTGGCTTTCGGGCACAGCATGCTCAGGTGGGCCGACCAGCGGTTCGCGCACCGCTTCGCGGGCGGTCCGCCGCCGGTGAAGCCCCCGAGGAGCGGGCCGGGGAAGGTCCGCCACGAGTGGCGCGAGTGGGGGAAGTTCGCCCTGGCCTGGGCCGTCACGTGCGCGGTGGTGCTGCTGCTGGTGGTCGTCGTCGGCGAGCCGGAGCGCACGCGGCCGCTGTGGGGGCAGGTGCGGGGCATGACGGTGGTGGGGCTGGTCTGGCTGCTCGGGTGGCCCGTCTACCACACGGTCGTCGAGAGGGGGAAGCGGTCGGTGAGGTGAAGTCCCGCCGGCGGGCCGCCGCGGCGGCCGTGCGACCATCGTGCGCTGTTGACGCGCGTTTTAGCAGGAGGTTCGCCGCGGTGAGCACCGCCAGTGGTCCGTTCCGACCGGGAGACCGGGTGCAGTTGACCGACCCGAAGGGACGGCACTACACGATCGTGCTCGAACCGGGCAAGGAGTACCACACCCACCGCGGCGCCCTGTCGCACGACAAGCTGATCGGGGAGCCCGAGGGCTCCGTGGTCACCTCCGTCGGCGGCACGTCGTTCCTGGCGCTGCGGCCCCTGCTGTCCGACTACGTGCTGTCGATGCCGCGCGGCGCCCAGGTGATCTACCCCAAGGACGCCGCGCAGATCGTGATGTACGGCGACGTGTTCCCCGGCGCCCGGGTGCTGGAGGCGGGCGCCGGTTCCGGCGCGCTGACCTGCTCGCTGCTGCGCGCGGTGGGGGAGAAGGGCAGCGTCACCTCCTACGAGGTGCGCCAGGACCACGCCGACCACGCGATCCGCAACGTGGAGCAGTTCTTCGGCGAGCGGCCCGGCAACTGGTCGCTGACCGTGGGTGACGTGGCCGACCACGCCGGCGAGGTCGACCGGGTGGTCCTCGACATGCTCGCGCCGTGGGACGTGCTGCCGACCGTGGCCCGCAACCTGATCCCGGGCGGCGTGCTGGTGGTCTACGTGGCCACCACGACCCAGCTGTCGAAGGTCACCGAGGCGATCCGGGAGCAGCAGCACTGGACCGAGCCGCACGCCTGGGAGACGCTGGTGCGGCCGTGGCACGTGGTGGGCCTGGCCGTGCGGCCCGAGCACCGGATGATCGCGCACACCGCGTTCCTGCTGACCACCCGCAGGCTCGCCGACGGCGTCACCCCGCCCCGGCCGCAGCGCCGCCCGTCAAAGGGCTGACCAGCGAGAACGGCCCCGTGCACCGGCTGGTGCACGGGGCCGTCGCACGACCCGGGGTCACTTGTCGCAGGCGACCCAGCCGTCGTCGGTCTTGTCCAGGTAGAGGGTGTCCTCCTGGTCCTTCATCAGGGCCTTCATGTCCTCGGGGACGTTCTCGTACTTGACCGTCATGGTGGCCTCGGCCGTCGTGTCGGAGGTCTCCCTGACGTCGGTGGCCGTGGCGGTGAACTTGATGTTCTTCGCCGCCTCGAGCGACTTCATGGCCTCCTCCCGCATCTCCGCGGGCAGGCCCTCCAGCTGCTTCTCGATCTCGTCCAGCTGGCCCTCGGCGTCGTAGAGCTTGCGCATGTCGTCGACCCGCGCCTGGTACTCCGGGCAGGTCAGGGAGCGCATCTTCTCGAAGTCCTTGGCGGTCAGCGCCGCCGCGAAGCTCTCCGCCGCGCCCTTGGCGGTGCTGTTGCCCCCGCCGTCGCGGAGGACGAAGAACAGCAGGGCCGCGATGCCGATCACCAGCACGCCGCCGCCCGCCAGGATCCACGGCAGGGGGCTCTTCTTGCGCGGCGCACCGTAGGGGTCGCCGAAACCACCCGGTTGGCCGTAACCGGGCTGGTTGAACTGGCCGGGCTGGCCGTAGGGCTGCTGGCCGTAACCGGGCTGACCGGGCTGACCGGGGCCCGGCTGGCCCTGCTGGCCGGGTTGACCGGGCTGGCCCCAGGCCCCCGGCGGGGTCCCGTAGCCTGGCTGCTGCCCACCCTGTGGGAAACCCTGGGGCGGGGGCGGGTACCCGCCGGGCTGCTGGCCGTACCCCGGCTGCTGGCCGAATTGGCCTGGTTGTTGGCCAAATTGACCCGGCTGCTGACCGTGGGGACCCGGCTGCTGCGGCGGGACGGACATCACTTCTCCTAGAGCTTTCCGCTGGTGGCAGTGGACGCTGCCCGGACCACGTACGTGGAAGTTTCGTGTTGGGACGCACGGTAGCGGGTAAGAGGTTCCGGCAGACACCGGTATGGAGCAGTTGGACCGGCCGAGCGGGCGGATGTGTGATCGCACAACACCCGGGAACGCGCTGGGTGGCGGCTTTTGTCGGTGATCGCCGGTACCGTTGTCGTACGAACACGGGAGGAGGGTGCCGACATGCAGCACGGTCATCCCGGCAGCCAGCCCGATGAGGGCGGCGAGCTGAACACGGGCAACAACTCTGGTGAGCTGACTGCGCAGATCCGGTTCCTCGAGGACGAGATCGCGTTGCTGCGCCGCAAGTTGACGGAATCCCCACGACACGTCCGCCTGCTGGAGCAGCGGTTGGCCGAGGCGACGGAGCGCGTCAGCCAACTGACCGAGCGCAACACGAAGCTCATCGACACCCTTCGAGAAGCGCGGAGCCAGCTCCTCGCGCTGCGCGAGGAAGTGGACCGCCTCGCCCAGCCGCCCAGCGGCTACGGCGTCTTCCTGGCCCGGTTCGACGACGGAACGGTGGACGTGTTCACCTCCGGCCGTCGGATGAGGGTCTCCGTGTCGCCGGCGGTCGACACGTCGTCACTGGTCCTGGGCCAGTCGGTGCGCCTGAACGAGGCGTTGACCGTGGTCGAGGGCGGCGGCTTCGAGCGGACCGGCGAGGTCTGCACGCTGCGCGAGGTCCTGGAGTCCGAGCCGGAGGGCTCGATCGGCCGCGCCCTGGTCGTGGGCCACGCCGACGAGGAGCGGGTCGTGTGGCTCGCCCAGCCGCTGCTCGACTCGCCGCTCAAGGCGGGCGACTCGCTGCTGGTCGACTCCAAGGCCGGCTTCGCCTACGAGCGGGTGCCCAAGGCCGAGGTCGAGGACCTGGTGCTGGAGGAGGTGCCGGACGTCAAGTACGAGGACATCGGCGGCCTGTTCCGGCAGATCGAGCAGATCCGCGACGCGGTGGAGCTGCCCTTCCTGCACGCCGACCTCTTCCGGGAGTACAAGCTGCGCCCGCCGAAGGGCGTGCTGCTCTACGGCCCTCCCGGCTGCGGCAAGACGCTCATCGCCAAGGCGGTGGCCAACTCCCTGGCCAAGCAGGTCAGCGCCGCGCGCGGCGAGGACCACCGCGAGGCCAAGAGCTACTTCCTCAACATCAAGGGCCCCGAGCTGCTCAACAAGTTCGTGGGCGAGACCGAGCGGCACATCCGCCTGATCTTCCAGCGGGCCCGCGAGAAGGCCTCCGAGGGCACCCCGGTGATCGTGTTCTTCGACGAGATGGACTCGATCTTCCGCACCCGCGGCAGCGGCGTGTCCTCCGACGTGGAGACCACGATCGTGCCCCAGCTCCTCAGCGAGATCGACGGCGTCGAGGGCCTGGAGAACGTGATCGTGATCGGCGCCTCCAACCGGGAGGACATGATCGACCCGGCCATCCTGCGGCCCGGCCGGCTCGACGTGAAGATCAAGATCGAGCGCCCGGACGCCGAGGGCGCGAAGGACATCTTCAACAAGTACCTCACGCCCGACCTGCCGATCCACGCCGACGACCTCGCGGAGTTCGGCGGCGACCCGGCGGCCTGCATCGAGGGCATGGTGCAGCACACGGTCGAGCGGATGTACGAGGAGTCCGAGGAGAACCGGTTCCTGGAGGTCACCTACGCCAACGGTGACAAGGAGGTCCTGTACTTCCGGGACTTCAACTCCGGCGCCATGATCCAGAACATCGTCGACCGCGCCAAGAAGGCGGCCATCAAGAGCCTGCTGGACACCAAGCAGCCGGGGCTGTCGGTGCGCCACCTGCTCGACGCGATCGTCGACGAGTTCGCCGAGAACGAGGACCTGCCCAACACGACCAACCCGGACGACTGGGCGCGGATCTCGGGCAAGAAGGGCGAGCGGATCGTCTACATCCGCACGCTGGTGACCGGCAAGAACCAGGAGTCGGGCCGGGCCATCGACACGGCCACGAACACCGGTCAGTACCTGTGACACCGCCGGTGGCGTGACTCCCGCCACCGGGGAGCACCTCGCCAGGAAGCCCGTCCGGCACGTCGCCGGGCGGGCTTCCCCGCGTTCCGGGCCCACCCCGCCGAGCCAACCCTGCCCCGCCAGGGTGCCCGACCGGCCAATTCGCGGTGTCCGGGTGGAGGACACGCGATGTCGGGGTGGAGGACACGCGGCGGTCAGGCGCAGAGGTCCTCGTCGCGGCCCCGGGTGGGGGCGCCGGCGACCAGCTCGTGGCCGGGCAGGGCGCACAGGTCCCGGTACCAGCCCGCCGGGTCGAGGGTGAGCAGCGGGTCGGCCCACTCGGTGGTCAGCCGGTCGCCGTCCAGGCGCCAGGTGGAGAACTCCGGCGGGTGGACGACGGCGAGCACGCGGTCGCCGGAGCCGGGGGAGACGTCCCGGACCTGGAGCGCGTCCGCGTCGGGCTGGTCGAGCAGGACGAGCAGGGTGTCGTCCGGGCCGAAGCCGAGGATCCCCCGGACGGGGGCCTGCGGCGGGAACCTCCGGACGGGTTCCCCGCCCGCGTCGAGGCGCCGCAGGCTGATCGTCCCGCCGTCGTGGTGCACCGCGACGCGCTCGCCGGCGGCGTCGGGGACCAGGGAGGTCGTGCCGGTGCCGCTGACCGGCAGGTCGAGGTCCACCGGCTCCGACCGGGTCCTGGTGCGGGTGTTCCACACCACCAGGTGCCGGCGGTCGGGGAGGGTGAGGACCTCGTCGGGGTGACCCGGCCGGGGCCGGGTGCGGACGGTGTGGTCCCGCTCGCCGCCGTCGCGTTCGCCGCTGTCCCGTTCGCCGCCGTCGCGCTCGCCGCCGTCCAGTCCACCGCCGGTCCGGGCGCCCAGGTCCAGCGGCTCCTCCAGCGGCCCGCCCGAGTCGGTGTGCCACCGGGTGAGCACGCCCTCGCACACCACGGTGACCTCCCGGGCGGCCGTGGAGAAGACGTCGACCCCCCACCGCGCCTGGGCGCAGGGTCGGTCGGGGTCGGCCGGCGACGGCACGCGGAAGGTCCGCACCACGGCGAGGTCGGGCACCGAGTAGACCGTGACGTGGCCCGAGGACGTGAAGACCAGCCTGCTCCCGTCCGCGGTGGGCACCGGGACCGACGAGCCGTGGTCCAACTCCGGGTGGAGGACGTGTGGCGCGACCTGGCGGGCGACCTCCCTCTCGTCCGCGTCGAGCAGGACGACCGCGTCGCCGGTGACCCGGACCTCGTGCGCGCCGTCGCCGACCGGGGTGCCGGCGGCGAACGTGAGGCCGGCGCGGGTCGGGGCCGGGGTCGCCCGGAGCGCGATCACGTCCGTCCCGAAGGGCGCCGTGACCAGGGCCGAACCGTCCGCCCGGGGCACGACGACCAGGTCCCGGGCGTCCCCGGCGTTCCGGCCGGGCGCGGTGACCGCGTACCGCCCGCCGGTCGCGAGGTCGAGCAGGACGAGGACCTGGTAGCCGTTGGGGCCGGGGTCGCCGGTCTCGCGGCGCTCGACCGCGTACCGGCCCGTGGTGTCGACGGTGCTCAGCCCGAAAGAGGAGCAGTTGGGCGCGTCGAGGTCGCGCAGCGCGGTGCCGGTCGCCGCGTCGGCCACCCGGATCCCGGACCCGGCGCAGGTCAGCACCGTCGCGCCGCGTCCGGCGACCGCGGCCCGCGCGAACCGGTGCCGCTCCCGGCCGGTGCCCAGGTCGAAGACGATCACCTCGCCCGTGCTCACGGGCTCCGCGACCACGAGCGAGCGGCCGTCCGCGCCCAGCCAGAAGTCGGACCAGCGCGGGGGCAGGCCGTCGGCGCGGGCGGGCACCGGCTCGCGCCGCCCGACGTCCCAGATCCGGAGCGAGACCCGGCGGCCCCCGCCGTCCGAGCCGGTCTCGTGCACGTGCAGCAGGCGGCCGCCGTCGGGGGAGAAGCGCAGCACGTCCCGGCTGTCGCTCGCGGCCGGGCCGTCGCCGGGGTCCAGCTCGGCCAGCCGGGTGCGGGAGGCGACGTCCCACAGCCGGATCCGCCGGTCGTCGCCGACCGCGGCCAGCACGCCGCCGTCGTGGTCGAGCGCGGCGGCCGTCGGCCGCGGCACGTCGACCTGCCACGACCCCGGCGCGCCGTCGAGCGTGCCCGGCCAGACCCGCAAGCCGGGCTCGCCGCCGGCGGTGGTGGCCAGGACCGCGGTGACCGCGCCGTCGGCGCTGGACAGCCAGCCGGTGGGCGCGCCGTCCCACTGGCCGGGGTGGATCCGCACGGCCTGGCCGAGCCGCAGCCGCTGCCGGAGCAGCGCCGCGTACGCCTCCGGGACGTCCCGGTCGGTGTGCCAGGCGGTCAGGGCCAGCCGGAGGGCGACCGCCGGGTCGCCGCCCGCCCGGAGCAGGGCGTCCTGGCCCATAACCCGCGCGTCCTGGGTCCGCAGCTGGTCGTCGATCCGCCGGTTCGCCCACACGGCGATCGTCGCGGACGCGGTCGCGACGATCGCCAGCACGGACACCAGCGCGAGGAGCCGCCGCTGCCACCTGACCCGGACCGCCGACGCCCGCCGCCCCGCCTCGCGGTGCTCGCGGCCCGCGGCCACGTACTCGCGCTCCACCTCCGCCATCCGGTCGCCGTGCGTGGTCAACCAGTCCTCGGCGCGGTCCAGCGGCACGCCCCGGGGCAGGGCGGCCGGGTCGCGGTCGGCGTCGAGCCACTGGTCGACGGCCACCCGCAGCCGCTCCTGCCAGGCCCGGAAGTCGCGGGCCGCGACCAGCCACGAGCGCAGCGACGGCCACGAGCCCAGCAGCGCCTCGTGCGCCAGGGCGACCACCTCGGGCTGGCCGGGGTCCTGCCGGATCACCACCAGCCGGTGCGCGGCCAGCCGCGCCGCGACCGCGCGCAGCTCCGGGTCGAGCCGGTCCAGCCGGGCGGGCGTCGCGACGAAACCGCCGCTGTCCACCGGCCGCGCGAGCTGGACCAGGAGCCGCTCGACCAGCGGCAGGTCGTCCGGCCAGGGCGGTCGGGCCAGCAGCTCGTCGGCGTAGCCGGCCAGCGCGCCCGCGACCCCGCCGACCCGGTCGTACGCCGCGTGCGCCAGCACACCGCCGTCCGCGGTCTCCCACAGCCTGGTCAGCGCGAACTGCACCAGCGCCAGTTGACCGGGCGCGTCACCGGCGTCCCGCACGACGCGCTCGACCAACCCGGCCTCGAACACCGCCGCGCCGGCGACCGGCGCCTCCACGGCGGCGCGCAGCTCGGCCGGGCCCATCCGGGGCACGAACACGCCCGACGTCTCCAGCGCCCGCGCCAGCGCGCCGGTGGGCAGCGCGTCGACGTCCGTGCCGCGGACGGTGCACACCGCGCCCACGGCGGGCGGTCCGCCCGGTCGCGCCGGCGCCGCCCCGGCCAGCGCGACCACGAGGTCGAACAGCTTCGCGGCCTGCTCCGGGGCGGCGGCCACCAGCTCCTCGAACTGGTCGACCACCAGCACCAGCCGGCCTGCCCCGGCGGCGATCGGGTCGGCCCACAGGCGCACGTCGTCGGGGTCGAGGAGGTCGGCGAGGTCCGGGCCGACCGCCGCGCGCACCGCGCCGAGCAGGGCCGCCACCGGCCGCGTGTCGACCACCGGCCGGAACACGCCGACCGCCGCGCCCTCCGCCCGCAGCCGGGGCACGAGCGCGGCGCGCACCAGCGAGGACTTGCCGCTGCCGGACGCGCCCGCCACCACGACCACGGGGTGCGCCGAGACCAGGTCGCGCAGCCGGGCGGCCTCGCGGTCCCGCCCGTGGAACAGGGCCGCGTCCTCCTCCCGGAAGGTGTCCAGCCCGCGGTAGGGGCGGAACCCCGGTAATCGCCGAGCCGCCGGGGCGAGCGCGGCCAGCTCGTCGACCAGCCGGGCGATGTCGCGGTCGTCGTTGCCGTGCCGCAGGCGCAGCACGTGGCTGCGGGCCAGCGCCTCGGTCCCCGGCGGCAGGTCGGCCTCGGCGGGCGGCTCCGCGCCGTCCAGCAGCACCGGGATCACCCGCACGCCCGAGGCGAGCGCGGTGGCGACCTCGTACCGGACCCAGTCGCCGGGCTCGTCGAGCCGGCGCCCGCGGCCGTTGG
>NZ_JBHWIE010000119.1:9558-20257 GCF_042732085.1 Actinosynnema sp. NPDC059797 | reverse complement strand
ACCTGGTGGTCGACGGCGTGTCGTGGCGCGTCCTGCTGCCCGACCTGCACGCGGCCTGCGCCGGCGACGCGCTCGCCCCGGTCGGCACGTCGTGGCGGCGGCACGCGCTGCTGCTCGCCGAGCAGGCCGAGAGCGGTGCCCGGCGCGAAGAGCTGGACCACTGGCGGCGCGCGCTGTCCACCACCCGCCTCGGCCACCGCCCGCTGGACCCGGCCGCGGACACCGCGGCCACCGCCGACCGCACCACGACCGTCGCGCCGCCCGAGGTGACCGCCGCGCTGCTGACCACCCTGCCCGCCGCCTACCGCGCGAGCGTGGACGAGGTGCTGCTGGCCGGCCTCGCGCTGGCCCTGCGGCTGCGCGGCGTGCGCGGCGACGTCGCGGTCACCGTGGAGGGCCACGGCCGCGAGCACCCGGGCGCGGACCTGTCCCGCACGGTCGGCTGGTTCACCGCCGAGTACCCGGTGCGCGTGCCCGCCGACGTGCTCGACGGCGCGCTCGACGGCGCGCTCGACGGCGGCGACGTCGACCGCCTGCTGCGCGCCGCCAAGGAGGCCAAGCGCGCCACCCCGGACCAGGGCCTCGGCTACGGCGTGCTGCGCCACCTCGACCCGGTGACCCGCGACGAGCTGGCGGCCACCCCGCCGCCGGACGTGCTGCTGAACTACCTCGGCCGGTTCACCGCGGAGCCCGGCGGGGGGTGGCGGCTGCCGGAGGGCGAGGCGTTCGCGGTCGTGGAGCCGCCCGCCAAGGCCCTGGAGCAGCTGCTGGCGCTGAACTGCTTCGTGCGCGAGGACGGCGGCGCGCCGCGCCTGGCCGTCGAGTGGACCGCCGCCCGCGCCGTGCTGCCGCCCGACACCGTGGCGGACCTCCAGCGCGCCTGGGGCGAGGCGCTGGCCGCGCTGGCCGCGCACGCCGACCGCGTCGGACCCGACGGCGGCGGCCTCACCCCGTCCGACCTGCCCCTGGTGGACCTCGACCAGGCCGCGATCGACGCCCTGGAGCGCGCCGGCCGCGTCGAGGACGTGCTCCCGGCGACCCCGCTGCAGGTGGGCCTGTCGTTCCAGTCCCTCGTGCGCGGCGAGGGCGACGCCGACGTGTACGTGGTGCAGGCGGTGACGCTGCTGCGCGGTGCGCTGGACGCCGACCGGATGCGCGCCGCCGCCGAGGAGCTGCTGCGCCGCCATCCCGCGCTGCGCGTCCACCTGCACACCACGCCGGCCGGCGACGTGGTCCAGGTCGTGCCCGCCGACGTGCGCCTGGACTGGCGGCACGCGGCCGCGGGCTCGGAGGAGGGCGCGGCGGCCGAGTGCCGCGCCGAGCTGGAGCGCCCGTTCCCCACCGACCGGCCGCCGCTGATCCGGTTCCTGCTGTGCGCGGCGGGCCCCGACGAGCACCGCCTGGCCATCACCATCCACCACGCCCTGCTCGACGGCTGGTCCATGCCGATCGTCGGCCGCACCCTGCTGGCCACCTACGCCGAGCTGGGCGGCGGTCCGGCCGCACCGGTCGCGCCGTCGCTCGCCGAGTACCACCGCTGGCTCGCCGACCGCGACCGCGACGCCGCGCTGGACGCGTGGCGCGAGGCCCTGGCCGGGGTCGAGGGCACCCACCTCGCCCCGGCGGGCGTCGCGGCGCCCGCGGCGGACCGGCCCGAACGGGTGATGGTCGGTCTCGGCGCGGACCTCAGCGACCGGCTGCGCGCGTTCGCCCGCGACCGGGGCGTCACGCCGACCGCCGTGTTCACCACCGCCTGGGGCGTGCTGCTCGGCAGGCTGACCGGCCGCCGCGACGTGGTGTTCGGCTGCCCGGTCTCCGGCCGGCCGGCCGAGGTCGACGGCGTCGAGGGCATGATCGGCCAGCTCGGCGGCACCATCCCGGTCCGCGTCCGGCACACCGCCGCCGACACCGCCGCCGACCTGCTCGACCGCGTGCACGGCGAGGCCGTGGCGCTGGTCGAGCACCACCACGTCGGCCTGCCCGACATCCAGCGCGCGGCGGGCGCGGGCGAGCTGTTCGACACCATGCTGGTGATGGAGAACTTCCCGCTCTCCGACCGGCGGAGCTTCCCCGTCGCACCGGGCCTGGAGCTGGCCGGGGTGGACATCACCGACGCCACGCACTACCCGCTGACCGTCATCGTGCTGCCCGGCGACGAGTTCGCCCTCGGCCTGGGCTACCGGTCGCACGTGTTCGACGAGGAGACCGTCCGCTCCTACGGCCGCTGGCTGCGCAACCTGCTGAGCGAGGTCGTCACCCACCCCGACCGGCCGGTGGCCCGGCTGCGGGCGCTCGACGCCGACGAGCAGGACCACCTGCTGCGCGTGGGCGCGGGACCCGAGCCGACCAGGCCGCGCGGCGGCGCGCTGGAGGAGTTCGGCACGTGGGTGCGCCGCACCCCGGACGCCGAGGCCGTGGTCTGCCGCGACCGCTCGCTGAGCTACGCCGAGCTGGACCGGCGGGCCAACCGGCTGGCCAACGCCCTGCTCGACCGGGGCGTGCGGCCCCAGGACCCGGTCGCGGTGCTGCTGGGCCGCGACGTGGAGATGGTGGTGGCGCTGTTCGGCGTGCTCAAGGCGGGCGCGGTGTACGTGCCGATGGACCCGACCTACCCGCGGGACCGGCTGGCCTTCATGCTCGACGACGTCGCGCCGACCGCCGTGGTCGCCGACGGCGACGCGGGCGCCGACCTGCCCGTGGGCGCCGACCTGCCCGTGGTCGACCCGTCCGCGGTGGACGGCCCGGCGGAGTGGGACGCCGACCCGGCCCACGCGCGCCGCGACCTCACCGAGGACTCGCTGGCCTACGTCATCTACACCTCCGGCACGACCGGCAGGCCCAAGGGCGTGGCCCTGACGCACCGGGGCGTGCCGAGCCTGATCTCCCTCCAGGAGGACGTCGTCGGCATCGGCGAGCGCGAGCGCTACCTGCACTTCGCCTCGACCAGCTTCGACGTGGCCTTCTGGCAGTTCATGCTGCCGCTGCTGTCCGGCGGCACGTCGGTCGTCGCGCCCGAGGAGGTGCGGGTGCCCGGCGACGAGCTGCTGGACTACATCGCCGAGCACCGGGTGACCGGCGTGAACCTGCTGCCGTCGTTCCTGGCCGCCATGCCCGACGACCGCACCGTGCCGCCGGACGTGTTCTTCGTCGTCGGCGCGGAACGCCTCGACCCCGAGCTGGCGCGCCGCTGGGGCGCCGGCCGCCGGGCGCTGTTCAACGCCTACGGGCCCACCGAGGTCACCATCAACTCGGTCACCTGGCACTACGACCACGACGACACCGGACCGCTGCCGATCGGGCGGCCGGACCCCGAGGTGCGGGCCTACGTGCTGGACGCCGGCCTGCTGCCGGTCGGCGTCGGCGTGACCGGCGAGCTGTACCTGGCCGGGCCGAAGCTGGCCCGCGGCTACCTCAACCGGCCGGGCCTGACCGCGGACCGGTTCGTGGCCGACCCGTTCGGGGTGCCCGGCGACCGCATGTACCGCACCGGCGACCTGGTGCGGTGGCGGCCGGACGGCCAACTGGTGTTCCTCGGCCGCGCCGACCACCAGGTCAAGCTGCGCGGGTTCCGCATCGAGCTGCCCGAGATCGAGACCGTGCTCACCCGGCACCCCGACGTGCGGGCGTGCGCGGTGGTCGTGCGCGAGAACAGGCTCGTCGGCTACGTCATCCCCACCGACGGCGCGGAGGTCGACCAGGCGCGGCTGCGCGGGCACCTGGCCGCCGAGCTGCCCGACCACATGGTGCCGAGCGCGTTCGTGGTCCTCGACCGCCTGCCGCTGGGGCCCAGCGGCAAGCTCGACCAGGCCGCGCTGCCCGCGCCCGAGGCCCGCGCCGCCACCGCCGCGCGGGAACCGGCCACGCCCGCCGAAGCCGTGCTGCTGCGCGTGTTCCGAGAGGTGCTGGGCACCGACGACGTGCACCTGGACGACTCGTTCCTGGAGGTCGGCGGCGACAGCATCGTGTCCCTGCGCGTGGTCTCCCGGGCCCGCCGCGAGGGGCTGGGGCTGACCGCCCGCGACGTGTTCGAGGGCGGCACGGTCGCCGGCATCGCCGCGCGCTGCGGCGGGCCGGACCGGGCCGACGAGGAGCCCGCGGTCGGCGACGCGCCGCTCACCCCCGTGATGCGGGACCTGCTGCGGCGCGGCGCGGCGGACGGGTTCTGCCAGTGGGTCGAGGTGTGCGTGCCCGCCGGCGGCGACGAGGCCACGTGGCGCCGGGTGCTCGACGCCGTGCTCGCCCGCCACGACGTGCTGCGCGCGCACCTGGTGGAGGACGCGCTGCGCATCCCCGAGGTGGGCGCGGTGACCGGCGCGGACGTGCTGACCCGCGTGCGCGCGGGGGAGTCCGACGACCTGCGGGCCCTGGTCGACGCCCACGTGGCCGACGCCCGCGCCCGGCTGGACCCCCGGACCGGGCCGGTGCTGCGCGCGGTGTGGGTCGACGCCGGCCCGGCGCGGCTCGGCAGGCTCGCCCTGGTCGCCCACCACCTCGTCGTGGACGCGGTGTCCTGGCGGGTGCTGCTCGACGACGTCGCGCACGCGCACGCCGGCGGGTCGCTGACCCGGCACGGCCGGTCGTTCCTGGGCTGGGCCAGGTCGCTGCGCGCGGCCGCGCCGACCCGGGAAGCCGAGCTGCCGCACTGGCGGCGCGTGGCCGGAGCGCCCGCCGCGCCGCTCGCGCGCACCCCGCTCGACCCCGCCCGGGACACCGCCGCCACCGCCGTGCACCACCAGGTCGCGCTGGACCCGGCGACCACGCGGGCCGCGCTGACCACCCTGCCCGCCGCCTACCGCACCACCCCGGACACCGTGCTGCTCACCGCCCTCGCGCGGGCGGTGGCGCGGTGGCGCGGCGTCGCGCCGGACCTCCTGGTCGCCCTGGAGGGCCACGGCCGCCCGCCGCACGCCCCGGACTTCTCCGGGCCGGTCGACCTGTCCCAGACCGTCGGCTGGTTCACCGCGGTCCACCCCGCCCGGATCGCGCTGCCGGACGGCGGCACGGCCGCCCAACTGCGGTCCGTGCGGGACCACCTGCGCGCCGCCGGCGACGGGCTGGGCCACGGCATCCTCGGCGGGGACCTGGTGCGCACGCCCGAGATCAGCTGGAACTACCTGGGCCGGTTCCCGGCCGCGCCGGCTTCGGAACAGGTGTGGCAGGCCCCGCCGGACGCCGACCCGCTGGGCTCCGGCGGCGGCGACGACCTGCCGCTGCCGCACGCGCTGATGGTCAACGCCCTGGCCCGCGACACCGGCGGCGGCGACGCGCTCGGCGTCCGGTTCACCTGGCCCGCCGCGCTGTTCACCGAGGAGGAGGTCCGCGAGCTGGGCGAGTGCTTCCGGCACGCGCTCGCGGACCTCGTCGCCGACGTGCCCGCCGGCGGCGAGGTGCTGCCGCTGACCCCCTTGCAGGAGCTGGTGCTCGCGCAGTCGCGCCGGCACGGCGCGGCCGACCCCTACACCGTGCAGGCCGCGTTCTCGCTGTCCGGGGAGCTGGACGTGGCGGCGCTGCGCGCGGCGGGCGCGGACCTGCTGCGGCGGCACCCGAACCTGGGCGCGGTGTTCCCGCCGTCCCACGACGTGCAGGTGGTGCCCGCCGAGCCGGAACCCGCGTTCCGCGTGCTCGACGTGACCGACGACGCCGACGTGGACCGCGCCCTGGCCGCCGACCTGGCCGAGCCGTTCGACCTGGCGACCGGGCCGCTGGTGCGGCTGACCGCGCTGCGGCGCGGCCCCGACCGCCACGAGTTCGTGCTGACCAGCCACCACGTGCTGTCCGACGGGTGGTCCGCGCCGCGCATCCTCACCGGCCTGTTCGCCCTCTACGCCAACCGGGTCGGCGGGAACGTGCCGCTGCCGGAGCCCGTGCCGTTCTCCCGCTACCCGCGCTGGCTGGCCGCCCGCGACCACACCGCCGACCTGCGCGCCTGGCGCGCCGAGCTGGCCGACCTGCCCGAGGGCGACCACCTCGTCCCCGCCGGCGCGGTGGCCGTCGGCGCGACCGACCCCGTGCTGTTCGAGGTCGGGCCGCCCGAGGTGGCCGAGCTGACCAGGGCCGCCGCGGCGCGCGGGCTGACGCCGAACACGCTGGTGCAGGGCGCGTGGGCGGCGGTGCTCGCGGCGCGGTCCGGCCGGCGGGACGCCTGCTTCGGCGTCATGGTCTCCGGCCGCACCGCCGAGGTGGAGGGCGTCGAGGAGATCATCGGCCTGCTCGCCAACGCGGTGCCGGTCCGCGCCCGCTTCACCGGCACCGTGGCGCAAGCCCTGGCCGACCTCCAGGCGCGGCAGCAGGCGATGGTGGAGCACCACCACGTCGGCCTGGCCGAGCTGGAGGCGCTGACCGGCCGCCGGCGGCTGTTCGACAGCCTCGTGGTGTTCGAGAACTACCCGGTGGACCCGGCGCGGCTGCGCGAGCCCGCGCCCGGCCTGGTCGTCACCGGCACGCGCTTCCGGGAGCGGACGCACCACCCGGTGACGCTCACCGTCGTGCCCGAGGCCGACGGCGGCTGGACCGGCGTCCTGGGTTACCAGGCCGGCCTGTTCCGCCCGGAGGAGGCGCGGGCGCTGGCCGACGACCTGCTGCGCGCGCTGCGCGGGCTGCCGGACCGCTTCGACGAGCCCGCGGCCTCCCTGCCGGGGCGCGTCGCCGCGGCGGGTGGGCGATGAGCACCGCGCCGCGCGTGGGCGCGGAGCTGTGGCGGACCGCGTTCGTGCTGGTGCTCGGCACCTTCATGGCGACGCTGGACAGCACGATCGTCTCCGTCGGCGTCGAGGTGCTGGCCGACCGGTTCGACGCGCCGGTCACCGACATCCAGTGGGTCAGCACGGCCTACCTGCTCGCGGTGGTCGCCGCCGTGCCCGCGTCGGGCTGGCTGGCGGACCGGTTCGGCGGTCGCCGGACCTGGCTCGCCGCCGTGGTGGTGTTCGTGCTGGCCTCGGTGCTGTGCGCGCTGGCCTGGTCGCTGCCGAGCCTGGTCGCGTTCCGCGTGCTCCAGGGCCTGGCGGGCGGGCTGCTGCCGCCGACCGGCCAGGCGCTGCTGGCGCGGGCGGCGGGCCGCGAGCGGATCGGCCGCGTGCTGGCCGTGGTCTCGGTGGTGCCGCTGCTGTCGCCCGTGCTGGGACCGCTGGTCGGCGGCTCGATCCTGGGCGTGGCGGACTGGCCGTGGCTGTTCGCGGTCAACGTGCCGATCGGCGTGGTGGCGGTGCTGCTGGCCCGCCGCGCGGTGCCCGCCGCGCCGCCCGCCCGGGCGCGCACCCCGTTCGACGCCCGCGGCGCGCTGCTGCTGTCGCCGGGCCTGGCCGTGCTCGTCTACGGCCTCACCGGTCTGGAGGGCGGCGGCCCGGTCGCGGTGCCGGTCGCCGCGATCGGGGTCGGCGCGGCGGTGCTGGCGGGCTTCGTCGTCCACGGCCTGCGCACCACCCGCACCCCGCTGGTGGACCCGCGCCTGTTCGCCCGCCCGCCGTTCGGCGTGGCGGCCCTGGCCCTGGTGCTGCTGGGCGCGTCGGTGTTCGGCACGATGTTCCTGCTGCCGCTGTACCTCCAGACCGCCGGCGGCCTGACCGCCTGGGAGACCGGCCTGCTGCTCGCGCCGCAGGGCCTGGGCGCGGCGGTCGCGGCGATCGCGATCAACCGGGCCGTGGTCACCGCGGCGCCCCGCACCCTCGTGCTGACCGGCATCGTGCTGGTCGCCCTCGGCACCGCGCCGTTCACCCAGCTGCACCACGACCTGCCGGACGCCGCCATCGCGCTGTCCCTGCTCGTGCGCGGCGCGGGGGCGGCCATGATCGGCGCGCCGGTGATGAACATCGTCTACAGCCGCATCGACCGCGCCGAGCTGCCGAGGGCCGCGAGCGCGCTGAACCTCCTCAACACCCTGGGCGGTTCCCTGGGCACGGCGGCCCTCGCCGTGGTCCTCCAGACCCGCCTGACGACCCACGGACCCGACGCGCCCGCGGCGTTCGCCGACACCTTCTGGTGGGTGCTGGCGCTGGCCGTGGTCGCCGCCCTGGGCGCCACCAGGCTGCCCCGCCCCACGGCACTCCCGAGCGAGCCCACCACCGCGAGCGCGTCCCGCAACCCGAGCGAGAAGGACCCCGCAGATGCCTGAGGACACCCTGCCCACGCCGGCCGAGGTCGCCGCGCACGGCGTGGCCGACGCCGTGGCCGGGCACCGCGACGCGGTGGCCGCGGTCCTGGCCCGCCGCGACCCCCGGCTGCTGGTCGTCGTCGGACCCTGCTCGGTCCACGACCCCGAGGCCGCGCTCGACTACGCCGGCCTCCTCGCGGGCGCGGCCGAGCGGTTCTCCGACGACCTGGTCGTGGTCCTGCGCGCCTACCTGGAGAAGCCGCGCACGGTGTCGGGCTGGACCGGCCTGCTGCCGGACCCCACCCTGGACGGCAAGGGCGACATCGCGACGGGCATCCGCCGCGGCCGCGCGTTCCTGGCCGAGGCGGCGGCCACCGGGCTGCCGCTGGCCTACGAGTTCGTCGACCCGGTGGTGGCCCACTACGTGGCGGACCTGGTCTCGTGGGGCGCGGTCGGCGCCCGCACGGTGGCGTCCCAGCCGCACCGGCACCTGGCGTCGTGGCTGCCGATGCCGGTGGGCATGAAGAACGACGTGTCCGGCCACGTGGGGACGGCGGTGGACGCGGTCCGCGCGGCGGGCCTGCCCCACGCGTTCCCGGGCGTCTCGGCGGACGGCCGCCTGACCACCCTGCGCAGCACCGGCAACCCCGACGCGCACCTGGTCCTGCGCGGCGGCCCGACCCCCAACTACGACGCCGCCGACGTGGCCGCGGCCCTGGCGGCGCTGTCCGCGGCCGGCCTGCCGCCGCGCGTGGTGGTCGACGCCTCGCACGGCAACAGCGGCAAGGACCACGACCGCCAGCCGGGCGTGGTGGAGGACCTGGCGGCGCAGGTGGCGGGCGGCAACCGCGCGCTGGTGGGCGTGATGGTCGAGTCCTACCTGTCCGACGGCAGGCAGGACCTGGCGGCGGGCCCGCTGCGGCCGGACCTGAGCGTGACGGACTCGTGCCTGGGCTGGGACCGCACCGTCCCGCTGCTGGAGACCCTGGCCAGGGCGGCGCGGCGGCGGCGCGGCTGAAGGCCGGCCGAGGTCGGGCCGGGAGGACCGGACCGGGAGATGCGGACTAGGAAATGCGGTCGAGGTAGGACGTCCGCATCCAGCCCTCGCCGTCGGTGGCGCAGTCGCAGTGCACGGCGGTGTACCACTCACCGCTGGAGTGCAGGCTGTTGACGCACGGGCCGGCCACGATCGACCCGTACTCCTTGGTCTTCCTGGCCACGGAGTCGGGGCTCGGGTTCTCCCGGACCGCGAGACCGTCGTAGCGCACGACGTAGGTGCACGTCGCGAAGGCCGCCACATCGGTGGTCGCCGCGGCCGCCGGCGCCGCCGCGGCGACCCCGCCGCCGAGGGCGAGCACACCGAGCACCGCGCCGGACACGAGCGCGGCTCGCGAAATCCGCTTCCACACCAACATGAAGGATTTCTCCCATCGCTTCGGGAACGCCCGCCATCGCTTCGGGGACGGACCCGGTCGTCAGCCGCACGACCGTGCGGCTGTTGAGACAGTGGTCCGTGCACCGACCCCGGAGGGAGGCTCCACGGGACGTGGTACGACGAGACGAGCCTGACCTGCGGGTTCTCATTCATCGACTGGGATGGGGTGAGGCAGCGTGGGAGAGTCGTCCGAACCGACGCGGCCCGACGGGCGGGTTTCGCGCTCCGACGGCGAGGCGTTCCACGTCCTCCTGCGCGAACTCGCGCGGAGGACCGGCAAACCGACCCGCGGGCAGCAGGCCTCCGCGCTCGGCGTGAAACCGCAGAGCTTTTCCCGGTGGATGACCGGCGACGGGCTGCCGAACGCGGAGAACCTCGACGTGATCCTGAGGAACGGCGGGGTCCCGGCGAAGGAGTGGGACCGGATCCGCGCGCTCCGCCGCCGGGCGGATGAAGAACGCAGGCGGCGCCTCGGCGATCCCCGGAACGGTGCGAACGGCTCCCTTGGCTCTCCCGGCACGAATGGTTCGGGACGTGGGGGGATACCGCCCTTACCCCCGGAGGCGCCCGGGGATCACCTCCCGGCGCCTCCGCCCGAGGGGTCGTGGTGGGCGCGCGAGTGGCGGAAGGCCGTGCTCGGCGGCCTCACCGGGTCGCTGTGCCTGGCGGGGGTGCTGTTCACCCTCCACCGGGACGAGCCGGACGAGCCGCTGCCTCCCGTCGACCCGGCCTGCGACCACTACGAGGTCACCGCGGAAACCCTCTTCCGGCGGGACGCCGAGGGCCGGGTGATCGACCAGTTCGTCCGGGACGAGCGCTTGGAGGTGCTGCGCCGCAACGGCTCGGCGGGCAACGGGTACTGGTACGTCTCCGGCTCCGGGGGGGAAGCGGGGCTGGGTCGACCCCGACCCGCGCTGGGTGCGGCCGCTGTGCTGAGCCGGCCCCGCTGCCCGCTGCCCGCTGCCCGCTGCCCGCTGCCCCGGACCGCGACCGGCGGCCGACCTCGCGAGCGGCCCACCGGCCGCCCGCCGGGCACGGTCCGCACACCGGGGATCGAGCGTTCGGCGGGTGCCGGGCGGCGCCGCCCGGCCCCCCCGGGGGGGGGGGGGCGCGGGGGGCGCCCGGCCCCCCCCGGCGGCCCCCCCCCCCCCCCCCCCCCGGCGGGGTGGTGTGCGGCG
>NZ_JBHWIE010000119.1:0-9548 GCF_042732085.1 Actinosynnema sp. NPDC059797 | reverse complement strand
GGGGCCCACGGCCGCCCCGCGGGGCTTGGGCGCACCAGCGGTTATGTTGTTTTGGGGGGTTGGGGGGGGGCGCCCCCGGGAACCCGCGGTCAGGGGAGGGCGAGCGTCACTGCGGCTTGAAGGACATGATCTTGTAGTTGCCCTTGAGGTTGCCGCCTTCGAGTGAATTCGTCGACCCCACCCGGTCCTGGTAATTCGTCCCGGTGAAGTACTGCACGCGGTGGTTGGTGTTGTTCCACACCGAGAGCACGTTGTGACCCGCCCGGATGAACGAGCAGTCGTCGTTGGTGTTCGTCCTCTCCCGGTCCGGCCACTGGCAGCGGGTGCCGCCGCCGTCCCAGCCGCTGTAGATGCAGAAGCTCCCGCTCGGGCAGTTGTAGGCGCGCGGCGAGGCGTCGGGCGACGCGGCGGCCGGGGCGGTCGTGGCGGTCGTGGCGGCGGCGGCCAGGAGGGCGGCGGCGAGCAAGGACCTCGTCGCGAGGGCGGTGTGCTTCACGGTGTTCACCTTTCGGGTTCGTCCGCCGGGTTCCGTTGTCCCGATCGGGTTTCCGGTCGGGTTCCGGCGTCGTGGACAACCCCGTTCTAAGTCGTTGGTGTGTCCCACCGTCAGGTGTTGCGGCTGGTAGGGACGATGGGACATCGTGGGACACAGCTCAGCCGGCGCACGTGGGACAGCCCGCCCGGCCGACCGCGTGCCCGAGGAGCGCCGATGCCCGGTGACGCCCCGCCCCCGACCGCCGACCCGCCCGACCCGCGCGCCGCGACCGACGTCGCCGCGTTCGTGGAGCTGCTGCGGCTGCTGCGGCGGCGGGCGGGCAACCCCGGCTACAAGAAGACCCTGGAGCGGGCGACGCGGGACGAGCACGGGGTTCCGAGGCTCAGCGGCTCGACCATGCACCGGGTGCTGGAGTGCCGGCAGGACCTGACCAGGATGCGGGACCCGGAGCTGTTCGTCCGGGAGTTCGTCAGAGCCCTGGGCGCAGACCCGGCGCCGTGGCTGGAGGCGCTGGACCGCCTGCTGCGCCCCGTGCGGGAGCCCGACCGCGAGCCGCCGCCCGGTGCCGCGCCGGCCACCCGGCGCGGCGCTCGGCGGCTGCTGATCGCCGCCGTGGCGGTGCTGCTCGTGGCGGCGGGCGCGGTGGCGTGGTCGGCCACGGGGTCGGACGGCCCGCCGGCCGCGCCCGTGACCGGCCCGACCGGGCTGGCGGTCGCCCTCGCCGCGGACGAGGGGCTGCGCCTGACCGTCGACCGCGGGCCCGACCAGGCCGTGGCCTACGCGGTGCTGTCCGCCGACGCCGCCGCCCCGGCCTGGGAGATGGTCTCCCGGAACCGGACCAACCCCGGCTACTGGCAGTTGCGGCCCGTCGGCCGCCTGCTGGCGTGCCTGGAGGTGCTCGGGGGCAGCGTCGAGGAGGGCGCCCTGGTCCAGCAGTACGGCTGCAACGGCGAGCGGCACCAGTACTGGGAGCCCCGGCCCCAACCCGACGGCACCACCTGGTGGGTCAACCTCAACAGCGACCAGTGCCTCACCGTCGGCACGCGTCCCCGGGACGGGGCGACGATGGTGCAGCGGGCGTGCGACCCCGCCCGTGCGGAGGCGCAGCGGTGGCGGACGACCGCCTCGGCCGGATCGCCCGGCGCGACCCCGTCGCCGGGCCGGCACCCGGACGGGTACCCCGGCGACGGGGACCAGCCCTGCGCCGGGCTCGGCCACGGGCTCGACCCCGGCGCCACGGCCTGGAGCGGTGACCCGCGGCCGGTCCACGAGGAGGCCGGCGCCGCGAACCGGGGCCGGGTGTCCCTCGGGCCGGGGAAGTTCGGCGGGGTCGAACTGGTGCGCGCCGAGACCGGGGCCGGGCGGACCTACTACTGGGCCCGGGGGCGGGTGGCGTTCGACCCCGACCGGTTCACGATGGTCCTGCAGTGGACGACCACGGCGGGGGAGGGGGACTGGCACAGCTGCGCCGAACCGTTCGCCGTCGAGCACCGGGAGACCGCCACCGTCGCCCTGCCCCGCGACCTCGACGGCGTCGGCGTCTCCTTCCGGGTCTGCCTCGCCCACGCACCCGAACTCGCGCCCCGGACCCCGGTCGTGAGCTGCGCCGGCCGCTACTGAGCCGGGTCGTCGCGGGAGGACCCGCCGAGCCCGGTCACAGGTAGCCGAACACCGGTGGGAAGACCAGCACCACCACCCACGCCCACACCGCGAACACCGGCAGGTAGTCGGTCTGCCAGCGCTCGAGCGCCGCGAACGGCGCGCGCCGCCGGACCAGGCCCAGCAGCAGCCACGCCGACCAGGCGAGGTTGACCAGCAGCACGACGTTCTCCCCGAGCGCCGCCGCCTTGTTCGGCGTGGTGCCGTACTCGGTGATGCGGCCGGTGATCTCCACCAGCACCACCACGTCGATGGCCAGCGCGGCGACCACGAGCGCGAGCTGCAACCGGTCGAAGAGCCCGGGTGGGGCCAGCGGGTCGCGGGCCGACGTCGTGTAGAGCAGCAGGCCCAGCACGACGACCAGCAGGAGGTCGAACAGGATCAGCACCTCCCGCTCCACGTCGATGCCGTCGCCGGTCAGGACCAGGGTGACCAGGAACGCCAGCAGCGCCGCGGTGAACAGCGGGGTGAACAGCCGGGTCAGCACCGGGGCGATGTTCTCCACGACGCCCTGCTTGGCCTCGACGAGCCACCCGGCGACCACCACCGCGGCCACCGCGCCGCAGGGGACCAGCCACTCGCTCACGAAGCCCTCCGGCGACACCCCGATGGCCTCGAACGTCCCGAACGTGAAGGCGATGAGCACGCCGCCGCCGAGGGCGATCAGGACGTAGTAGACGAACCACTCGCCGGTGAAGCGGATGAAGTCCATGCGCCGCCGCGCCGAGCGCGGGTCGTCGGACACGTAGGCCAGGCCCACCGCGAACCACAGGGCGAGGGGCAGGTGGGCGCTGGTCACGACGAGCGACTGGGACTCGTCCGCGAGCGGGTAGGCGTTGGCCGCCACCGCGCCGAGCGCGAACACCGCCACCAGCGCGCCGACCACCGCCCGCGAGGCGCGGCGGCGCAGGGCCAGGAACGCGGCCAGCCAGGGCAGCGCGAACAGGGCGGCGTTGGGCACGTAGAACGACGCGTCCTCGTCGAGGCGCAGGCCGAACAGCGCCGGTGCCTTGATCGACGCCGCCGCGCCCGCCGCGCAGAGGACCATCGCGAGCAGCTCCCGCCGCGACCGGCCGCCGGCCGCCGGACCGTCGTCGCCGCCGGTCAGCACGAGCTGCTTCCACAGCCGCTCCGAGTGCTCCCGGGCGAACTCGCGGGACAGGTCGTCCAGGCTGCCCATGCGCTTGACCGCGACCAGGAACGCCTCGTCGGCGCGCAGCCCCGCGGCGACCAGCTCGTCCACGGAGCCCCGGAGGTGGTCCTCCAGCTCCTCGACGTCGGTCGACCGCAGCTCCCGGCGCCGCCGCACGTAGTGGCGCCACTGGGCGAACTGGGCCTCCAGCTCGTCCCGACCGTCCGTCATGCGGTGCCCTCCACCGGGATCGGGAGGAACGGCCTGGGGTCGCCCCAGACCTCCTTGAGCGTGCTCACGACCGCGGCCCACTGTCGGCGCTGCTCCGCGAGCTCGGCCAGGCCGCTGTCGGTGATGCGGTAGTACTTGCGCCGCCGCTCGCCGGCGACCGACCGCCAGCTCGACTCCACGTGCCCGAGCCGTTCGAGCCGGTGCAGCAGCGGGTAGAGCAGGCCCTCGGTCCAGTCCAGCTCGCCGCCGGACAGTTCGTTGATCCGCTTGAGGATGGCGTAGCCGTAGCTGTCCGCCTCGGCGAGGATGCCCAGCACCATCGGGGTCGCCGAAGCGGCCACGAGATCCTTGGCGACTTTCACGGAGCCTCCTGACCCTAGAAGTGCAAGGCATCGTACTTCTAGGTATGTCCTGCGGCAAGGACGCGGGTCGACGGTTCCGGCCGGCGCTCCGAAACCCCGTTGATCCCGTCTCCGCGCCGTCGCCGGCGTCGCGACCGGCCCGAGCCGCCGGCCTCGACCACCCCCCGTGGAGCGACATGGCCGCAGCGAGCCCCCGATGACCCCGACCACCTGGCGCGCCACGTGGTCGCCCTGGATCAAGGAGTCGGCGCCCCCGGTTGCGGATCCTGCGGCTGATGCCGACCGGGGGAGCCTGCCTGGTCTCGTGCCTCGCCGCGCTCAACGTCCTCCTCGGCCTGCTGCCGGTCGCATTCGTCGTCGAACGCGGCTCGCACGACGAGCTGGTCGCGGCGGACGGCCACTACGCCCGGCTGTTCCGGCTTTAGGCCGAGCGGTTCGCCCGCGGCCTGGACACCGAAGCCAGAGCCGGCGTCGAGGAGGGGACGGGGTGATCGAGGTCGTCCGCGGCGGCGTGGAGCTGTCCGCCGTCGCCTGGCGGGAGAGCCGGCACTGGCTCGTGCTGTCGGTCCCGCTGATGGTCGCCCGGGCCGCCGCCATGCCGCTCGCCGCACCCGCCCTGGCGGCGCTGACCGACGTCGCGATCGCGGGCGACACCCGGGACGCGGCCACCGCCGCCGTGCCGCCGCTGCTGCTCGGGCGACGCGCCGAGCCGATCGTCAACGCGGCCCGCGAACGCGCCGCACCGCCACAGAAGATCACACCACCGGCACACCCCATCGCTCGACCTGACGAGGTCCTACTAGCGCCCACGAGCGACCCGCGCACAGGGCCGGCCGGCCGGACAGGGCGTCCTGATGTGTTCCGCCGTCGGCGATGTCGCCATCCGCGCGGTCGGCCTGGACCCGGCTGCCCGAGCGAGGAGGTCCGCCACCGTCGCCAACCGGCGGGGAGCGACTGGGCCGTCAAGGCCCACGTCGGCTCAACGGGATCCGGGAAGACGTCGTTACGCGACGCGCTGCCCGCGCCGGAGGAGTTCGCCGCCACGATCCTCGACGACCTGCGGGGTGATCTGCGAGAGCTGCTCGCCACCGACCCCGACCTGGCCGGCGTCACCCAGGCCGAACTGTCCGCGTGGGTGGCCGAGGGCATCGAGACAGCCTTCACCGAGATCGCCGAACAGGGCTGGGAGAAGCCATGACCTCCTTCACGCACTTCGTCGCCCAGCAGGTCGTGCGCCACGCGACGTACTCGCACCACCAGATCACGCCGGCCCACCAGCAGTTCCCCGCCCTGACGCCGCAACTGCACGCCGAGTGGCGCACGTGGCTGGACGACACCCGCCCTCTGCTGATCAACGGCCTGTCCGACTGGGTCGCGAGCTGGTTCGAACCCACCCCGGTCACGCCGCCGCAGGCGGGCGGGTCGCCCGACCAGCCGCGCAGGCGCAACAGCAAGCAGTTGTTGCCCTCGGACCTCGAGCGGATGCTCCGGAACAGCTCCCGGTACGTGTGCCACCGCACGGACCGGGAGGACGTGGGCACCTGCGAGACGTCGTTGTGCGCCGAGACCGATCAGGCGCGCAAGAAGAACCCCACGGCTCCGCACGGCGTCTTCGCGGCGATCGGAGTCGAGGGCATCAAGGACTACGGGCCGTACGGCATCGTCTTCGACCGCTACGGCAGGCGTTCCTGGGTGGTGGTCGACGCGCCTGCCGTTCTCTGCGCGGTCGACGAGCTCACCACCGACGAGGCCGTGGGCTGGTAGCGGGAGGAAGACCTGACCGAGGCCAGGAGGTCCTTGGGTCGCCGCTGACCACGCGGTCGCGCGACGGCGAGTCGACGCCCGACGGGGCGCCGGCTCGCCGCGTCCGGCGGGAAGCCCGAGACGCTTCGGACTCCCGCGTCGGACCGCACCTGGTCAGGCCCGCAGCGGGTGATCCCGCTCGGCTGCCGCCGCGACCTCGGTCATCTCCGACGCCGGCGCGCCAACGGCACCACCGAGTCGCCCGCACGCACGGACAACGGGCATGCGGGCGAGCCCGACGAAGTCCTACCGGGGCCGCCGCCAGGCCAGCACCCCGGCCGGCGGGTCGGCCACGGGGTCGAGGCCGGCCGCGCGCAGCTCCGCGTGCAGCGCGTCGTCGGAGACGACGAAGGAGGGGAACGACACCGACTCCTCCGACACGAGCCGGTCGCCCTCGTGCACCCGATAGGTCATGGTCCACACCAGGCCGTCGCCGTCCACCACCGCCTCGCTGACGGTGTCGTAGCGGCGGCGGCCCAGCGTGCGGCCGGGCACCGCGGTCGGCGGCACCGCCACCGGCGCCTGCGGCATCTGCACGTCCACCACGACCACGCCGCCGGGGGTGAGGAGGGGCGCCCAGCGGTCCCACAGGGCCGCTCGGTCGGCGGGGGAGAAGTGGGTGAGCACGTGCAGCAGCACGACGGCGTCCACCGGGCCCTCGACGGGCGCGGTCAGGGCGTCGTGCGGCAGCACGGTCACCGGCGGGTCGCCCAGCGCGGCCAGGCGGGTGGTCAGCGCCGCCCGCATCACCGGGGCCGGTTCGACGGCGAACACCTCGCCGCCCTCGGGCAGGTTCGCCACCAGGACCTCGGTGAACTGGCCGGTGCCCGAGCCGATCTCGACCACGCGCCGCGCGCCGGCCAGCAGGGTGGTCAGCGCGGCGCTCATGGCGTCGCGCTGGGCCGCGGGGAAGATCAGGTCGTAGTACTGGGCGTTGACGGCGTAACCGTCCGCGCCGCGGGTGTCGGTCGTGTGGGTGCTCATCGTTCGGCTTTCCTCGGTAGTTCCAGCGCGGTCACCAGGTCGTCCGCCGCGAGCGCGGCGGCGGTCCGGCGGGGGTCGAGCACGTCGGCGGCGTGGTGGGCGCCCGAGGGCACGCCCCCGGTGAGGATCTCGACGGCCGCCAGGGCCGCGACCACGCCGCTCAGCTCGTAGGGGTCCGGGGTCCGCGGCAACACCCGGCGGCTGCCCCCACCGGATCCCGCCGGCGGGCGGGCGTGGGCCAGCAGCGCGTAGTGCCGCCCGCACTCGGCCACGTCGCGGCGCGCGGCCTCGACCACGGCGTCCACGTGCGCGTCCAGCGGGCCGTCGTCCGCCCACGCCGCGGCCGGCGCGGTGGGCAGGTTCCCGGTGGCGTAGACGGTGTAGTTGCGCAGCTCGGCCACGCCCAGCGCGGCGGCCAGCGCCCCCATCTCGGCGGACGGGAACGGCCAGGCGTGCACCCGGCCCTCGAACCCCGGCAGGGTCACCGACCGCAGCGGCGCCGGCGCGTGCTCGACCACACCGCCGTCCCGCCACGTCGCCAGGGCGTGCCCGAAGCGCGGCCCCCTGGCCAGCAGCGCGTCCACCGCCGACAGCGGGCTGATCTCCACCGAGCCGCCGACGTAGACGTCCAGCCTGTCGATCGGCCCGTCCTCGGCGAGCAGCCGGGGCAGCAGCCCGGCGGAGAACACCGCGGGCAGGCGCGCCGGTTCCGGCGGCGCGCCGGTGGTCAGCGCGTCGAGCGCCACCGCGTCGCCGGCCGCGTCCACGTACCCCGCGCCCGCCCGCAGCGCGGCCCTCGCCACCACGTCGAGCACCCGGTAGGACGGGCCCGCGCAGTCGACCACCACGGCGCACCCCGAGGTGAACGCCGCCGGCGCGTCGGCGTCGCCCAGGTCCACCGCGACCGCCTCCGACGCGCCCGGCACGGCCTTGGCGCGGGCTGGGTCGCGGTTGAGCAGCGTGGTCGACCACCCGTCGACCACCAGCAGGCTCATGCTCGTGTGCAGCCGCGCCCCGCCGTCCGGCAGCAGGGTCAGCCGGATGTCCAGGCCAGGGCCGCGCGTCGGATCGGGGCCGGTGGTGCTCATCTCGACGCGCACGCGCTCCACAGCGGACCCCGCGTCGGCCGGGTCGGCGTCGCGCAGGTCGTAGATCACGAGCACGGCTCCCGGCGCGTCGAGCGGCAGCACGTGCTGGTTGCCCTCGGCGTCCACGCGCGCCCGCAGCACCGGCTGGTGCTCGGCCGGCCTGCGCAACGCGTCGACCAGCGCGTCCTCGACCTCGTCGCCGTGGAAGTGCGCCGGCCAGCACGACAGTTCCCACCCGTCCTGCTGGCCGGTGAAGTAGGCCTGTTGCAGCGGGAGGAGCGGGAACGGCGCACCCGGGTCGGCGCGGTCCGACCCCGTGCCCGTCAACGCGGGCAGCAGGTCGGCGGTCGTGGCGCCGGTGCCCGCGCCCAGCTCCAGCACGCGCAGCCGGCCGCGGGCGCGCACCAGCTCGGCCACCACGGCCGCCGCGGCGGCGTTGAGGTAGCGGTTGACCGGGTTGTCGCGGTAGGCCGCGTCGGCGGTGCCGCGTTCGGAATCGCGGAACAGCAGCGCCTGCGCGCTGATCTCGTTCCGCAGCAGCGCCGGCAGCGCGCGCAACGAGTTCGGGACGTACGTCGCCAGGGCGGTCGGGTAGCCGAGCGCCGCGCCGCCCGCCGCGTGGGCCGCCTCGGCCAGTGGTCCCGCGATCCGCACCGGCTCCCCTTCCCGTCCGCTGCCCCACCTGGCGGAGTCACGGCGAACGTACACGGAAACGATTGTCATTACGTACCCTTTGGGGAACGAAGGGACGACGGATGGCGCGGATCGGGCACGCCGACCGCCTCGCGGTGGTCGACCGCGACGCGTTGCCGGGGGAACCCGGCGCGCAAGGGCACACCGCAGGCACGCCACCTCCACAACCTCATGGCTTCGGGGCAGCGGGCCCTGGACTCCCCGTTGCCCGGTGTCCTGGACGACCTGGTCGCCGCCGGCGCGGTGCGGGTGTCGGCCCCGGCGGACAACCTCTGGCTGTCACCGATCGGCTGGTGCGCACGGTTCCCGGGCACCCACACCGTCCCTTCGGCATCCCGCGACCTGCTGGACCGGGTGATGCGCCGGCGCGTAAACACCCTGTCTGGGGTCGCGCGCGGACGTCACCGGGCTGCTTGCCGACCCTGGTGGCGGCGTGCGCGCTCAACCCCGTGTACGCGCAAGGGATGTCGGTGGCCGCGATGAGCGCGGTCGTGCTGCGCGTCGCCTTGGTGGACCCGTACGTCAACAAGGTGTTCTTCGACGTGATGATGATGCTGGAGGAACCGTCGCGGCTGTTCGCCGCCGACATCGTCGACCGCGCCGTCGGCGGCCCGGTCCGCCTGGACCGCTGAGCCTCCCGGTCGGGACCTCGCGCGGGGTCCGGGCTACGGTCTGGGACCTCCCGGAGGGACCCAGGCAGGAGGCACCACCGTGCTCGACCCCGACGTGCGCCGCGTGCTCGACGGCACCCCGATCGCCTACCTCGCCAGCCTCCTGCCCGACGGCGCGCCCCACGCCGTGCCGGTCTGGGTCGGCACGCACGGCGACCACGTGGTGATCTTCACCGGCCCGGACTCCCGCAAGGCGCGCAACCTGCGCCGCGACCCGCGGGTGGCGCTGTCCCTGACGCCGGTCGACAACCCGTTCCAGCCGGTCGCGATCCGCGGCCGCGTCGTCGAGTGGGTCGAGGGCGAGGCCGCCCGGGGGATCGTGGACGCGGTCTCGACCAAGTACACCGGCCGGCCCTACGGGCGCGACGACCAGCGGGTCGTCGCGCTCATCGAGCCGCACCGGCAGATCGTCGGTTTACGCGCCCGCCC
>NZ_JBHWIE010000118.1:0-20335 GCF_042732085.1 Actinosynnema sp. NPDC059797 | reverse complement strand
GAGTTGAAGAACACCATCAACACGATGGTGGACCAGCTCTCCTCGTTCGCCGACGAGGTCACCCGCATGGCGCGGGAGGTCGGCACCGAGGGCATCCTCGGCGGTCAGGCGGACGTCAAGGGCGTCTCCGGCACGTGGCGCGACCTCACCGACTCGGTCAACTTCATGGCGGGCAACCTGACCGCGCAGGTGCGGTCCATCGCGCAGGTCGCCACGGCGGTGGCGCGGGGCGACCTGTCGCAGAAGATCACGGTGACCGCGCGGGGCGAGATCCTGGAGTTGAAGAACACCATCAACACGATGGTGGACCAGCTCTCGGCGTTCGCGGACGAGGTCACGCGCGTGGCGCGGGAGGTCGGCACCGAGGGCAGGCTGGGCGGTCAGGCGGACGTCAAGGGCGTCTCGGGCACCTGGAAGGACCTCACCGAGTCGGTGAACGTCATGGGCGACAACCTGACCGCGCAGGTGCGGTCGATCGCCCAGGTGACCACGGCGGTGGCGCGGGGCGACCTGTCCCAGAAGATCCGCGTGGACGCCCGCGGCGAGATCCTGGAGCTGAAGGACACCATCAACACGATGGTGGACCAGCTCTCGGCGTTCGCCGACGAGGTCACGCGCGTGGCGCGGGAGGTCGGCACCGAGGGCAACCTCGGCGGCCAGGCCACCGTGCGCGGCGTGTCGGGCACGTGGAAGGACCTCACCGACAACGTCAACGTGATGGCCTCCAACCTGACCAGCCAGGTGCGGTCCATCGCCCAGGTGGCCACGGCGGTGGCGCGGGGCGACCTGTCGCAGAAGATCACCGTCGAGGCCAAGGGCGAGGTGGCCGCGCTCGCCGGCGTGATCAACACCATGGTGGACACGCTCTCGGCGTTCGCCGACGAGGTCACGCGCGTGGCGCGGGAGGTCGGCACCGAGGGCATCCTGGGCGGTCAGGCCAGGGTGCCGAACGTGGCGGGCACCTGGAAGGACCTGACCGACAACGTCAACTCGATGGCCAACAACCTGACCAACCAGGTGCGCAACATCGCCCAGGTCACCACCGCCGTCGCCAACGGCGACCTGACCCGCAAGATCGACGTCGACGCGCGCGGCGAGATCCTGGAGCTGAAGACGACCATCAACACGATGGTGGACCAGCTCTCGGCCTTCGCCCAGGAGGTGACGCGCGTCGCGCGCGAGGTCGGCACCGAGGGCAAGCTCGGCGGCCAGGCCGAGGTCGAGGGCGTCTCCGGCACCTGGAAGCGGCTCACCGAGAACGTCAACGAGCTGGCCGGCAACCTCACCCGCCAGGTCCGCGCCATCGCGGAGGTCACCAGCGCGGTCGCGTCCGGCGACCTGACCCGGCAGATCACCGTGGACGCCTCCGGCGAGGTCTCCGAGCTGAAGGACAACATCAACTCGATGGTGGAGTCCCTGCGGGTGTCCACCAAGGCCAACCAGGACCAGGACTGGCTCAAGACCAACCTGGCCGGCATCTCCGGCCTCATGCAGGGCCGCCGTGACCTCGCCGTCGTCGCCGAGCTGATCATGGACGAGCTGGCGCCGCTGGTCTCCGCGCAGTACGGCGCGTTCTACCTCGCCGACGACGCGGACGAGCAGTCGGAGCTGCGCCTGATCGCCTCCTACGGCCGCCCCGCCTCGGTCGACGCGGACGCCAGGCCCACCCGCTTCCGGTTCGGCCAGTCCCTGGTCGGGCAGGCCGCGCGCAGCCGCCGCACCATCGCCGTGGACGACGTGCCGCCCGGCTACGTCACGGTGTCCTCCGGCCTCGGCCAGACCTCGCCCATCAACCTCGTGGTGCTGCCCATCGTGGTCGAAGACCAGGTGCTTGGTGTGATCGAGCTGGCCTCGGTGCACCGGTTCACCCCGATCCACCGGGACTTCCTCGAACAGCTGATGGAGACCGTCGGCGTCAACGTCAACACCATCGTCGCCAACGCCCGCACCGACGAGCTGCTGGTGGAGTCCCAGCGCCTGGCCGCCGAGCTGCAGGCCCGCTCCGGCGAGCTGCAGAAGCGGCAGGAGCAGCTCCAGGACTCCAACGCGGAGCTGGAGGAGAAGGCGGCGCTGCTGGCGCAGCAGAACCGCGACATCGAGACCAAGAACCTGGAGATCGAGCAGGCCAGGCAGGAGCTGGAGACGCGCGCCAAGCAGCTCGCGCTGGCGTCGAAGTACAAGTCGGAGTTCCTGGCCAACATGAGCCACGAGCTGCGCACCCCGCTCAACAGCCTGCTCATCCTGGCCCAGCTGCTGGCGCAGAACCCGACCCGCAACCTCACCCCGAAGCAGGTCGAGTACGCGGGCATCATCCACTCGGCGGGCTCGGACCTGCTCCAGCTCATCAACGACATCCTCGACCTGTCCAAGGTCGAGGCGGGCAAGATGGACATCACGCCCGAGCGCGTGCCGCTGCGCCAGCTGCTGGACTACGTCGAGGCCACGTTCCGGCCGATGACCACGCAGAAGAGCCTCGGCTTCCGCATCACCACCGCCACCGGCGTGCCCGCCGAGCTGCTCACCGACGACAGCAGGCTGCGGCAGGTGCTGCGCAACCTGCTGTCCAACGCGGTGAAGTTCACCGAGACCGGCAGCGTGGAGCTGCGCATCGAGCCCGCCGACCCGGCCGAGCTGCCCGCGCCGGTGAAGCGGCACGGCCAGGCCATCGCCTTCCGCGTGGCCGACACCGGCATCGGCATCGCCGAGCAGCAGCTCGAGTCGATCTTCGGCGCGTTCCAGCAGGCCGACGGCACCACCAGCCGCAAGTACGGCGGCACCGGCCTCGGCCTGTCCATCAGCCGCGAGATCGCCTACCTGCTCGGCGGCGTGGTGACCGCGGAGAGCACCCTGGGCAAGGGCAGCACGTTCACCCTCTACCTGCCGGTGGCGCGCCCCGAGTTCCAGGAGCTGCCCGCCGCGGGCGGCGTCCCGGCGCCCGCCGCGCTGCCCGTGGCGGAGCACCAGGCCCCGGCCGAGACCGGCTCGGGCGGACCGGCGCACCAGCGCCGGCTGCTGGTCATCGAGGAGCGGCCCCAGGGCCTGCTGTCCCTGGTGGCGCAGAGCGCGGTCACCGACCTGGCCGACAGCAACGACCCGCGGGGACCGGTCGAGGTCATCACCGTGGTCGGCGCCCAGGAGGCCGCGGCCGTGCTGGCCGCCGAGGCGTGCCACTGCGTCGTGCTGGAGCTGGACATGCCCGACGGCGCGGCGCTGGAGTTCCTGGAGGCCATGGACGGCGACGCCGGGCTGCGCAACGTGCCGGTGCTGGCGCACAACAACCGGCGGCTGGCGCCCGAGCAGGAGCGGCGCCTCCAGTCGCGCTCCGGCGACCGGCCGCTGGAGCTGCTGTCCAGCCTGGACGAGCTGCGCGAGCGCATCGCCCTGCACCTGACCGCGGAGGTGCCGGGCGCGGTGCTGCCGCTGGTGCGCCACGAGGACCCGGCGCACCAGCCCGAGCCGCGCCCGGTCAACGGCAGGCTCGCCGGGCGGACCGTGCTCATCGCCGACGACGACGCGCGCAACCTGTTCGCGCTGAGCAGCATCCTGGAGCTGCACGGGGTGAGCGTGCTGCACGCCGAGAACGGCCGGGAGGCCATCGAGGTGCTGTCGGCCAACCCGGAGGTCGACCTGATCCTGATGGACGTGATGATGCCGGAGATGGACGGCTACGCCGCCACGACGGCCATCCGGGCCATGCCGGAGCACGCCGACCTGCCGATCATCGCGGTCACCGCCAAGGCGATGCCGGGCGACCGGGAGAAGAGCCTGGACTCCGGCGCCAACGACTACGTGACCAAGCCGGTCGACTCCGACGACCTCGTGAACTGCGTGCAGCGCTGGCTGGACCGCTGATGCCGTTCCGCCGCCCGCAGACCGAGGAGCACCCGCTTGTCGACTGACGCCACGGACCACCCGTCGCCCGCGGCCCCGCCGCGCCCCGCCGTCGCCGGCGCCGGCCTGACCCGGCTCGCCGCCACGGTCGACCGGCTGTCCCGCGAGGTGCGGGAGGCGCATGCCATGGCCGACGGGCGCGCGCTCATCGAGATGGCCAAGGGCGTCCTCGTCGAGCGGCTGGGCTGCGGCCCGGCGGAAGCCGCGCGCCAGTTGGAGCTGCTGGCCGACCAGGCCGGGCTCGGCCTGCTGGAGCTGGCCGCGGACGTGGTCAACCAGGCGGCGCGCGACCGGTTCACCGAGGTGGCGCGCGAGCTGCTGGCGCCGACGCCCACCGGCGGCGCGGCGGGTTCCGGCCGGTCCGCGGTGGTCCGGCTGCGCACCGCGGAGAGCGGCGCGCTGGCCGCCGGCGACACCCAGGCCGTGGCCGAATCGCTGCTGGAGCACGCGCTGGCGCCGCTGGGCGCGACCGCGGTCGCCATCTGGTCGGCCGCGATGGACGCCTCGCTGACCCTGCGCGGCTCGGCCGGGTTCACCGCCGAGGAGGCCAGGCGGTGGCGGTACGTGCCGCCGGGCATCTCCACCCCGGCGCGGCGGGCGCTCACCGAGCGCACCACCGTGTGGATCCCGCAGCTCACCGAGTCCGGCCTGCCCTCGGTCGGGCACCACGACCTGCACGGCGCGAGGGTCGCCGCGCCCGCGGAGTCCGGCGGGCGCGTCGTCGGCGTGCTGGAGATCTGCTGGGTGGAGCCGCAGCCGCCGCAGCCACCGCAGATCCGGCGGCAGGTCGAGGCGCTGGCCGAGCTGTGCGCCCACACCCTGGAGAGCACGCCCGGCGCGGAGCAGGACGCCGACACCCCCGTGGCCGACGAGCTGGTCGACCTCGCCGACGTCCTGCTCGACCCGGCGTTCGTGCTGCGCCCGCACCTGTCGTCGGCGGGCGAGCTGCTCGACTTCCGCATCCACCACGTCAACAACCGGTTCGTCGACCTCGCGGGCAGGCCGCGCGGCTCGGTGACCGGGATGCTGCTGCTGGAGGCCTACCCGCTGGCCGCGGGCGAGGGCGACCTGTTCGACAAGGTCGAGCACGTGCACGCGACCGGCGAGCCGTTCCGCAGCGAGCGCATGGTCCTCACCGCCCTGGTGGAGCAGGTGCCGCTCAACGTCACCGCGGGCGTCGGCATCACCAGGCACGGCGACAGCGTCCTGGTCGTGTGGCGCGTGGAGGACGAGACCACCCGGCTGGCGAACCTGCTGCACCACGCGCAGCGACTCGGGCGCATCGGCGGGTTCGAGGAGGACGTGGCCGGCGGGCGGATCACCTGGAACAGCCAGCTGTTCGCCCTCTACGGCCTCGACCCGGCCGACGACCCCGTGCCGCTGGCCGCGCTGGCGGGGCACTGCCACCCCGACGACACCGCCACCATCACCCGGTTCCTGCGCACCGTCCTGCACCACCGCCGCCCCGACTCGACCTCGTTCCGGTTCCAGCGGCAGGACGGGATCGTCCGCCACATCCGGGTCGTCGCCGAACCCGTGCTGGCGGGCGACCGCCTGCTCGCCGTGCGCGGCGCCTACCAGGACGTGTCGGCGCAGCACTGGACGGAGGTGGCGCTGTCGGCCACCCGCGACCAGCTCGCGCACACCGAGCAGCAGGCGGCCGAGCAGAGCAGGCTGGCGCTCCAGCTCCAGCGCGCCATCATGCCGCTCACCCAGCCGTCGATCGACGCGTTCGGGCTCCAGATCGCGGTGCGCTACCGGCCCGCCGAGCAGGAGCACCTGGTCGGCGGCGACTGGTACGACGCGGTCGTGCTGCCGTCCAAGCAGATCCTGCTGTCGGTCGGCGACATCACCGGGCACGGCATCAAGGGCGCCACCGGCATGGTGGTGCTGCGCAACGCGCTGCGCGGCCTGGCCGCGACGGGCGCGGGCCCGGCGCAGCTCCTCGGTTGGCTCAACCTGGTGGCGCACCACTTGACCGACAACATCCTGGCCACCGCCGTGTGCGCGCTCTACGACCCGAACACGCGGGTGCTGCGCTGGGCCAGGGCCGGCCACCCGCCGCCCGTGCTGGTGCGCGACGACCGGGCGAGGGCGCTGGACAACCCGCGCGGGGTGATGCTGGGCGCGATCTCCGAGGCGGACTACGAGGAGGAGGAGCTGGTCCTGGACGCCGACGACACCCTGCTCCTCTACACGGACGGGTTGATCGAGCGGCGGGACGCCGACCTCGACGAGTGCCTGGACTGGCTGCTCACGGCGGCGTCCGGGTTCGAGGGCTCGCTGGAGCGGCGGCTGGACCACCTGCTCGACCGCAGCCCGGCCGACACCGACGACGACACGTGCATCGTGGGCGTGCGGCTGGCGTAGGCGGGCGCCGCGCCGGCCGGTGACCGCGGTGGCCCGGCCGCCGCGGCGGTCACCGGCCCGGTCCCGCCCGCGCCCGCGTCACCGCAGGCACCGGCCGCACGGTCGGGCGGTGGGGTAGCGCTGCTCCAGCTCCCGGCGGGTGCCGCAGACCTTCACCCGGTCGCCGATCCACGAGCCGCCCTCGGGCGGTGGACCGCTGACCTCGCGGCACGTGGCCCGGTGCAGGACCATGCCGCGCGGGTCGAGGGTGTGCTCGGCGTCGAGGACGAACTGCTCGGGGTGCGTGGTGATCCACCACTCGTAGGACCCGTTGTCCTCGTTGAACTCCAGCATGGTCACATGATCCCCGACGTCCTGGGCCCGACGACGTCGTTCCGGTAGGCGATGATCACCAGTTGCACGCGGTCGCGGGCGTCGAGCTTGCGGAGCAGGCCGGTGACGTGCGTCTTGACCGTCGCGGTGCTGATGTGCAGTTCCCGGGCGATCTCGGTGTTCGACCGGCCGAGTGCGATCAGGGTGAGGACTTGGTGCTCCCGCGCGGTGAGGCCGTCGAGGCGCGGGGCCGGCTCGCCGCGCGGAACCTCCGGTCGCCGGCAGAACTCCGCGATGAGCTGCCTGGTCACCGAGGGCGCGAGCAGGCTCTCGCCCGCCGCCACCACGCGGACGGCGTGGAGCAGCTCGGCCGGCGTCACGTCCTTGAGCAGGAAGCCGCTCACCCCGGCGCGCAGGGCGGAGAACACGTACGCGTCGAGGCCGAACATGGTCAGCACGATGACCCGCGTCGCGGCGGTCTCCGGCGCGCCCAGGATGATCCGGGACGCCTCGATGCCGTCCACCTTCGGCATCCGGACGTCCATGAGCACCACGTCCGGCCGCAGCCGCCGGGTCAGCTCCACGGCGGCCACGCCGTCTTCCGCCTCTCCGACCACGGTGAGGTCGTCCGCGCTGTCGACCAGCATCCGGAAGCCGCCGCGCAGCAGCGCCTGGTCGTCGGCGATGAGCACCCGGATGGGGCCGCTCACGGCCGGTCCGCGGCGGCGCAGGGCAGCGTGGCCGTCACGGCGAAGCCGCCGCCGGGACGCGGGCCCGCGTCGAAGTGCCCGCCGTAGAGCGCGACGCGCTCACGCATGCCGATCAACCCGTGCCCTCCTCGTGGTCGGGGCCGCGGAGCCGGCCCGCCGGCCCGCCCCTCGTCGACGACCTCGATGCGCAGCCGGCCGCCGTCCACCGCCAGGTCGACGCGGCAGCGGGTGGGCGCGGCGTGCTTGACGACGTTGGTCAGCGCTTCCTGCACGATGCGGTACGCCGAGTGGTCCACGCTGCCGGGCAGCCCCTCGACGCCCTCGGCGCGCAGGTCGACGGCGACACCGGCGGCGGCGACCCGCTCCACGAGGGCGGGCACGCCGACCAGCCCGGTGGACGGTGGCAGCGGGGCCGCCGCCGGGACGCCGGTGCGCAGGACGCCGAGCATGTGGCGCATCTCCGCCAGCGCGGACCGGCTCGCCGCCTCGATGGAGGTCAGCGCCTCCCGCGCCGCGGGCGGCAGGTCGGGCAGGACGTGGTTGGCCACCCCCGCCTTGACCACGACCACGCCGAGGTCGTGCGCGACGACGTCGTGCAGCTCCCGCGCGATGCGCAGCCGCTCCTCGGCGACGGTCCGCGCGGCGAACTCGCACCTCGAACGCTCGGCGTGCTCCCGGCGCTCGCGCACCGCCCAGCCGATCGTCCACGCGGTGACGACCAGCGCCGTGCCCAGCACGAGCAGCGGCGCGGAGGTCCCCGTGCCGCCGGGCGTGCCCGCGACGAGACCGCCGACCACGACCACCGCGCCGCCGACGCCGACCGCGGGCGTCGGCGCGGGCCACCGGACCGAGGCGGTCGTCGCGACGGTGTAGGCGGCGAGCGCGACCGCGAGGAACGGCTCGTGCACCACGTCCAGGAACGCCGCGGCCACCGACAGCGCGCCGACCGCGCCGAGCACCGGGACCGGCCACCGCCTGCGCACCGCCACCGGCAGGCCCATGCCCGCCACCACCAGCAGGTCCGGCAGCACGGCGACACCGCCCGGGAACCGGACGCGCAGCTGCGCCAGGTAGGTGACCAGCAGCAGGGCGGCAGCGGCGGCGTCGAGCGCGACCAGCTCGCGGTGCCCCAGGCGTCGGGCGAAGGCGGCGCGCCCGGTCGAACGTCCGACCACGCGGCCAATCTACGGCAGCTCCCCGCGGCGCACCTCCGCCTCGGGGATGACCTACCGGGGTGGGGGAGCGGGGCGCGGGACCGCCCCGGAGGTCGAGCGCGGCCGGCCCGCGGTCCGATGTGCCCGCACCGCGCCGTCGCGACGATCGGGACGTGATCGAAGTAGAGGGATTGACCAAGCGCTACGGCGACGTCACCGCCGTCGACGACCTGACCTTCGCGGTGCGCCCGGGGCGGGTGACCGCCTTCCTGGGGCCCAACGGCGCGGGGAAGACCACGACCGCGCGGATCGTCCTCGGGCTCGACCGGCCGACGCGCGGCCGGGCGCTGGTGAACGGCGTCCACTACCGGGAGCTGCGCCACCCGCTGCGGGAGGTCGGCGCGCTCCTCGACGCGGGCGCGGCGCACAAGGCGCGCCGGGCGGTCGACCACCTGCGGTGGCTGGCCCGGTCCAACGGCATCGGCATGCGGCGGGTGGACCGGGTCCTGGAGCTGGTCGGCCTCGCCGACGTCGGCCGCAGGCGCGCGGGCAGGCTGTCCTTGGGGATGTCCCAGCGGTTGGGGCTGGCCGCCGCGCTGCTGGGCGACCCCGCGATCCTGCTGCTCGACGAGCCGGGCAACGGCCTCGACCCCGAGGGCCTGCGCTGGATCCGGACCATGGTGCGGACGTGGGCCGCGGAGGGGCGCGCCGTGCTGGTGTCGAGCCACCTGATGGCGGAGGTGGCGGTGACCGCCGAGCACCTGGTGGTCATCGCGGGCGGGCGGCTGCTGGCCGACACCGCCACCGACGAGTTCGTCCGCCGCCACTGCGTGCCCACCGCGCTGGCCCGCACCGCCCAGCCCGCGCGGCTGCTCGAGCTGCTGGCCGGGCAGGGGCTGGAGGCCCGGCACGACGCGGGGTCGTCGGTGGTCCTGGTGCCCGGCGCGGACACCGCGGCGGTCGGCCGGGTCGCCGCGGCCGGGGGGATCGCGCTGGACGAGCTGAGTTCCCGCGCCGACTCGCTGGAGGAGGCGTTCCTGCGGCTCACGGCGGACGCCTCGGGGTTCCGCGCGACCGCGCCGGCGGTGGCGTCGTGACGGGGGAGACCACCGGCCCGGCCCGCGACGCCACCGCCCGCCGGGACACCGCCGGCAACGCCACCGTCGAGGCCGTGCGCGCGGAGTGGACCAAGATCGCCACCCTCAGGTCCGCGATCGTCCTGCTCGTGCTGACCTGCGCGGTGGCCGTCGCGCTCGGGTGGCTCAGCGGCTGGTCCGTGGGCAACGCCTTCGACCGGGGCCTGGACGTCGTGCGGCCGGACTTCCACCCCGTTACCGCCGGCCACTACCCGCTCCGGTACGCCCAGGTCCTGCTGATCGCCTTCGCCGTGCTGCTGGTCGGCTCCGAGTACGGGTCGGGCACCATCCGGACGTCGCTGACCGCGGTGCCCTCCCGTGGCCGGTTCTACCTGGCCAAGGTGGTCGCGGGCCTGGTGCCGGCCGCGGTCGTCGCGGTGCTCACGGCCGCGGGCGGCGTCACCGCCACCCAGTGGGGGCTGGGCCGGTACGGCGTGCCGCTCGACCACGACGACGTGCTGCCCACCACGCTCGGCGCGGTCGGCTACCTGGTGCTGATGTACGCCCTGTGCGTCGGCGTGGCCACGGTGCTGCGCAACACCGCGTTGGCCACGTCGCTGCTGGTCGTGCTGGTCATGGTGCTCTCACCGCTGGCCAACCGGGTCGAGGCGCTGCGCGGTGTCGCGCGCTACCTGCCCGACCACGCGGGCGCGCAGCTGATGACGGTCGGCGCTCAGGCCGACCCCGAACTCGGGCCGGTCGCGGGCCTGCTGATCCTCACCGCGTGGGCGACCGCCGCGCTCGTGGGCGGCTACCTCGCCCTGCGGTCCCGGGCGGTGTGAAGTCCCGGTGCGTGAACAGGTAGTTGCGCCGGCGCTCGTCCACCCGGTCCGCGCGCCGCCACGCCCGGCCGTCCCACGTGGACATCCGGTAACCGCGTTCCGCCAACCAGTCGACGACGGAGCCCGCCGAGCGCCGGAAGCGGTCCAGGTGGCGCTGCTCGATCTCCAGCAGGAACGCCGGCGCGTCGCGCTCGACCAGCCCGGCGCCGCCGCGCAGCACGTCCAGCTCCGCGCCCTCCACGTCCACCTTGACGAAGTCGACCCGGTCGACGCCCAGCCGGTCGCGGAACTCGTCCAGCGTGCACGTCGGCACCAGCACCTCGGCGTGGTCGTCGAACTCCGCGTTGGAGCCCAGGCCGGCCGCGCCGTCGGTGAGGAAGGAACGCCCGCTCACCGGCCTGCCGCCGCGCAGGGGCACGCTCATGGCGAGCGTGCCCGACCGCGCGCCCAGCGCCAGGCGGTGCCACCGCACGCCGGGCCGGTCGCGCAGGCCCAGCAGCCGCGACGGCGCGACGTGCGCGAACGGCAGCGGCTCGACGCTGTGCACCGCCCCGGACGGGCCGACCAGGCGGGACAGCTCGGCGGTGTAGAGGCCCAGGGCCGCGCCGACGTCCAGGCAGACGTCGCCCGGCCCGACCAGGTCGCGCAGCCCGAGCAGTTCCGGCTCGACCCACCGGCCGGTCCGGGCGAGCGCCCGGATGCCGCCGTCCACCAGGCGGTCGCGGAAGCGGGACGACAACGCGCGCGTGTCGGACGACATGTATTTCCTCGGCTTTCCCCACGGGACCTCGGCGGTGCTGCGGAAAATTACGGGGGAAAGACCGGGGTGAAATCCCCCTCAAGAGCTACTCGGGTTTGGCTCTCGCCGGGGATGTGCCGATGAGCTGACTCTTCTTAGGCTCGCCCGGTGCTGAAGCGAATACCGGAACCCGCGCTCCACGCGTTGTGCGCCGCATTCGCCGCCGTCGTCACCGTGATCGGTCTGCCCAATCACCGAGTTTGGGCCTGGTGGGCGTTGTGCGCTTATTCGGCGGCCGCGCTGCTGACGCTGCTCAGGCCCGGCGCCCGCCCGGCGGTGGTGCGGCTGGTGACGCTCGGCGCGCTCGTGGGCCCGCTGGCGCACCTGGCCGCGACCGGGCGGGCGCAGAACGAGGTGACCGCGGTGTTCGAGGCGGCGCGCCGGCTGCTGGACGGGCGGCCGCTGTACCCGACGGGCGCCGACCTGGCCGACGCCGTGGCCCGCTCGGGCGTCGACGCCTACTTCCCCTACCTGCCCGCCATGGCGCTGCTGGGCGTGCCCGCGGTGCTCGCCGCCCGCGCCGGCCTCGGCCCGGTGCTGTCCGACCCCCGGCTGACCTTCCTGCTGGTCCACGGGGTCGCGGTGCTGTTCGTGGCGCGCCGCACGGGTGCCGGGCGGTCCGGGCTGTGGCTGGTCCTGGTCACCTCGCCGCCCGCGGCGCTGCTGCTGGCCACGGGCGGCCACGACCTGGCCGTGGTCGGCGCGCTGCTGGTCGCCGTGGTGCTCTCGCGCGACGGCAGGCCGGTCGCGGCGGGCCTGGTGGCCGGCCTGGCGTGCGCGGCCAAGCTGACGGCGTGGCCGCTGGTGGTGGCGCTGGCCGCGGTGGACCGGCGGCGGTTCGCGGTGGCGGGGAGCGCGGCGGCGGTGGTGGCGGTGTTCCTCCTGCCCGCGTCGGCGGCCGGGCTGCTGGTCCACGACGTGCGGTTCCCGGCGGGCCTGGAGGCGGTGCCGTCGCCCGCCGCCGCGCCGTTCCCCGGGCGCCTGGTCGCGGAGCACGTGCCGGGCGGCCGGGTGCTCGCCGTGGTGCTGCTCGTCGCGGCGGCGGTGGTCCTGCTGGTCCGGCTGGCGCGCCGCCCGCCGCGCGGCGCGGCCGGCGCCGCGTTCCACTGCGCGGCGGGCCTCGCCGCGGCGACCCTGCTGGCGCCCGCGACCCGCCCGGGCTACCTGGTCTACCCGCTGGCGCTGCTCGTGGTGGGCCTGCTGGTGCGGGACGATGATCAGCGGTCGAGCGGGGGAAGGAGCCGGACCGATGTGGCGACGCCTGCCGGGTGACCCGGGTGCGCGGTTCGGCCCGTGGGTGACCCCGGTCCTCGTCGCGCTGCTGTTCGCCCTGGACCTCGGGGTGCTCGCGCGCGGCGCCCTGCCCGACGACTGGCCGTGGTGGGCCCGGCTGCTCACGGCCGTGGCGTTGGCCGCGAGCCAGAGCGCGCCGGTGCTGTGGTGGCGGCGGCGGTCCGTGCTCGCGTGGGCGGCGCTGCTGGTCGCCTGCGGCGCCGCGCACGTGATCGAGGTGGCGGTCGGGGCGAGCACGGGCAGCCTGTTCACGCCGGGGCAGTGGGCGGTGCTCGTGGCGCTGCACGGCGTAGGCCTGACCGGGCGGCCGGTCGCGGCGGCGGCCACCGCCGGCGCCACGGTGGTGGCCGCGCTGGTCGTGGAGGTGACCCGACCGGAGATGGTGGCGCTGGCGGTGGTGTCGGCCGTGCTGCTCGGCCGGTCGCGGGCGGCGCGGGCGGAGGTCGCGCGGGCGCTGGCGGTGCGCGAGGAGCGCACCCGGATCGCCCGCGAGCTGCACGACGTGGTGGCGCACCACATGTCCGTCCTCGCCGTGCAGGCCGAGACCGCGCCCTACCGGCTCGACGACCTGAGCCCGCAGGCGGCCGAGGAGTTCCGGGAGGTGGCCGAGAAGGCGCGGCAGGCGCTCAACGAGATGCGCGACCTGCTCGGCGCGCTGCGCGGGGGAGCGGAGGCCGAGCGCGCCCCGCAGCCGACGCTCGACCAGGTCGAGGCCCTGGTCGAGTCCATCCGCCGGGTCGGCACCCCGGTGGAGCTGGAGTTCGACGACGACCTGCGGCGGCTGGAGCCGCTGCGCGCGCTGTCGGTCTACCGCGTCGTGCAGGAGAGCCTGAGCAACGCGCTCAAGCACGCCCCGGGCCGGCCGCTGGAGGTCCGGCTGACCCGGTCCGGCGGCGCCGTCCGCGTGCGCGTCCGCAACGGGCTGGTGACCGAACCCGGGCCGGCCGGTCAGGGCATCTCGGGGATGCGGGAGCGCGTGGACCTGCTCGGCGGTAGCTTCCGGGCGGAACCCGACGGCGAGGGCGGTTTCGTCGTCGACGCGGTCGTCCCCGAGCGAGGAGCGCCCAGGTGATCAGGATCGTCGTGGTCGACGACCAGGCGATGGTCCGCGAGGGCTTCACCGCCCTGCTGGACCGGCAGCCCGACATGACCGTGGTGGGCGCGGCGGGCGACGGGGAGCACGCGGTGGTGCTGTGCCGGCGCGAGCGGCCGGACGTGGTGCTGATGGACGTGCGGCTGCCGGTGCTGGACGGGCTGGCCGCCACCCGCCTCCTGCTCGACGGCCCGCACCGGCCGAGGGTGCTGGTCCTGACCACCTTCGACCTCGACGAGTACGTGTACGAGGCGTTGCGCTCGGGCGCCGCGGGCTTCCTGCTCAAGGACGCCCGCGCCGAGGAGCTGGTCAACGCGGTGCGCGTGGTCGCGCAGGGGCACGCGCTGCTCGCGCCGCAGGTCACCGCCCGGCTGATCGAGCGGTTCGTCCTGCAGGCCCCGGCGCGCCCGCGCGAGCTGGCCGGGCTGACCCCGCGCGAGACCGAGGTGCTCGGCGAGGTCGCGCGCGGCCTGTCCAACGCGGAGATCGCCGAGCGGTTGTCCATCGCGGAGGAGACGGTCAAGACCCACGTCGGCCGCATCCTGGCCAAACTGGGGCTCCGCGACCGCGTCCAGGCGGTCGTGCTGGCCTACGAGAGCGGGCTGGTGGGCGACCGGCGGCGGTGACCGGGTCCGGTCCGGAGCGGTCTTTCAGGCGCGGCCGTCGGAGCAGATGCCGATGGCCGCCCAGAGGACGCGGCCCTCGTCGAGCGTGGGCGTGTTGCCGCAGGCGGTGCTGAGCCGGTGGATGCGGGTCAGGTCGAGCCGGCGGCCGGCGGCGCGCGGCGACGGCCCGGTGTGCCGGACGGCGACGGTGAGCTGGTCCGGGAACCGCTCGATGCGCAGCACCAGGGCGGAACTGGTGTGCGCCCTGGTGATCTCGACCAGCTCGCCGGCCAGCAGCACCGTGCGCGGGCCGGCGTCGCGCAGGTTCCACTTCAGGCAGGTGCGGCGGGCGAAGTCGCGGGCCAGGTGCGGCGCGTCGGTGTCCGCGGGCAGCTGCATCTCGTTGCGGTGCCGCCGCGCCGGCGCGGTCGCCAGGGCGAGCGCGGTGTCCAGCCGGTCGTGGCAGGGCACGAAGCGGCCCAGCCCGGTGCGCTTCAGCATCCCGCGGTGGCGCTCGGTGGTGGCCACCAGCATCAGCGGCACGCCCGGCCAGCGGCAGCAGCGCATCCACACCGCGGCGAACACGCTGGCCAGCGGGTCGCTGCCCAGTTCGAGGTCGGGCCCGAGCACGACGACGACCGCGTGCGGCTGCTCCGCGACGTGCTTGAGCAAACCGTCACGCATGCCGACGTAGGTGGACAGGTCCAGCCGCCCCGCGGGGGACAGCAGCACCACGTCGCCGCGGTTCACCGCTCGCAGCGACAGGTCGGTGTCGGTCGTCACGCAGTCTCCACCCATGGCTGGTTTGCTCGCCAAGTGCTCCTGTTCGAATCCCCCTGTCCGTCATAGCTCGTCAACCGGGTCGTGTCACTGCCAGTACGCTTCCCAGGGGCCCGAAGTCACCCGTTTGCCTGGCCTCGTCACGCGGAATCCGTGTGATTATCATCTTTTGTCCGTTTTGGTCCTCGTGCCGGGGGACCGGTGGTCGCGCCCCGCGGCACCTCGACTAAACCGGCCCGCGGCACGCACGCGGAGAACGCGAGCACGACGCCGGTGGCGGTCTTCCCGGCCGGGCTGCGGCGGATCCCGGCGGTGCGCTGCGAAGCGACCACAGTGGACGGTGCGGCACGGGGGGTCTCGTCCAGGCACCCTGACAGGTTCGGGAGGAAGCGCGGTGGAGTCCAACCCCGGCGGGCGGTCCCGTCGCCGCTACGCCGTCGTCGGCGTCGGTCACCGCGCCGCGATGTACGTCGAAGCGCTCGCCGGGGAGTACGCCGACGACGGCGTGGTGGTGGCGTGGTGCGACCCGAGCCCCACCCGGATGTCCTATTACGACGAGGTGCTGGGGCACGCACCGGCGCGCTACGCGCCCGAGCGGTTCGCGGACCTGCTGCGGGAGCAGCGGCCGGACGCGGTGATCGTGACCTCGCCGGACGCCACCCACCACCACTACGCGGTCGCGGCGCTGCGGGCGGGCTGCGACGTGGTGGTGGAGAAGCCGCTGACCACCACCGCCGAGGGCGCGCGGGCGATCTCCGACGCCGTCCGCGACTCGGCCGGCGAGCTGGTCGTGACGTTCAACTACCGCTACTCGCCGCGCAACGGGGAACTGCGCAGGCTGGTCGCGGGGGGCGCGATCGGCGAGGTCACCTCGGTGCACTTCGAGTGGGTGCTCGACACCGTGCACGGCGCGGACTACTTCCGGAGGTGGCACCGGGACAAGGCGAACTCCGGCGGGCTGCTGGTGCACAAGGCGAGCCACCACTTCGATTTGGTCAACTGGTGGTTGGGGGACGTGCCGCGGACCGTGTTCGCGCTGGGCGGCCTGCGCTTCTACGGCGCGGACAACGCCGCCCGGCGGGGGCTGGACGCGCGGCCGGAGCGCTCGACCGGCGCGCCGGGGGCGGACCGCGACCCGTTCGCGCTGGACCTGGCTGCCGACGACGTGCTGCGCAGGCTCTATCTGGAGGCCGAGCCGGACGACGGGTACCTGCGCGACCGGGACGTGTTCAGCGGCGGCATCACCACCGAGGACAACCTGTCGGTGGTCGTCGGGTACGGCTCGGGCGCGTCCCTGAGCTACTCGCTCAACGCCCACTCGCCGTGGGAGGGCTACCGGGTCGCGGTGAACGGCACGGCGGGCAGGCTGGAACTGGACGTGGTGGAGCGCGGGCACGTGCTGCCGGCGGGCGCGGCCGGCGTGGTCGGCCGACCGGCGGTCGATCCCGGCGTGGCCCCGGAGCGCCCGGCCGCGGCGTCGGCGTCGAACCCGCGCCCGGCGGGTGAGCGGCTGCTGCTCCAGCGGCACTGGTCGGTCGCCGAGGAGGTGCGGGTGCCGCGGGGCGACGGCCCCCACGGCGGCGGTGACGCCCACCTGCTCGACGACGTGTTCCGGCCCGGTTCGGCGCCTGACCCGCTGGGTCGACGCGCGGGCGTGGTGGACGGGTTGCGCGGCGCCGGCGTCGGCATCGCGGCGAACCGCTCGCTGCGGACCGGTGAGGTGGTGCGGATCGCGGACCTGGGACTCGCCGCGGAGTGGTGACGGGGTGGCGGTCGCGGGCTCCCGGTGGGTGGGGTCGCGCACGCCGGTCGGTGGCACGATGCGGGCCATGATGCTGCTCGTGCCCGCCGACGTGCTCCACCCCCGCCGCCCCGACGAGCACTTCGCCGCCGAGGCGGAGGCCGCCCGCGCGGCCGGGTTGGCGGTCGCCCTGGTCGACCACGACGCGCTCGCCGACCCGACCGGTGACGCCGACCGGGCGGTGCGCCGGGTGCCCGAGGGCGGCGGCACGGCCGCCTACCGCGGCTGGATGCTGCGCGCCGACCGGTACGCGGCGTTCGCCGCCGCGCTGCGGCGCCGGGGCGTGCGCCCGTGGACCGACCCGGAGCAGTACCGGCGGGCGCACGAGCTGCCCGGCTGGTACCCGGACCTGGCGGCGGTCACGCCGCCGTCGGTGTGGACGGTGGGCGACGACCGCGCCGGCTTCGACCGGGCGCGCGGCGAGCTGGGCGCCGGCCCGGCGGTGCTGCGCGACTACACCAAGTCGATGAAGCACCACTGGGACGAGGCCGCCTTCATCCCGGACCTGGCCGACGCCGACGCCGCGTGGGCCGTGGCGAGCCGGTTCCGGGAGCTGCGCGAGGAGGTGGTCGGCGGGTTCGTGCTGCGCCGCTTCGAGCGCTTCGCCTCCGCCGAGGTGCGCACCTGGTGGGTCGACGGCACGTGCCGGCTGGTCGGTCCCCACCCCGACACCGCCGACGACCTGCCCGAGGGCGAACCGGACCTGACCGGCGTCGCGCCCCTCGTGGCCCGCTTGGGGTTGCCGTTCGTCACCGCCGACCTGGTCCGGCGCGACGACGGCGAGTGGCGCGTGGTGGAGCTGGGGGACGGACAGGTCAGCGACCGGCCGTTGACGATCCCGCCCGCCGCGCTGGTGGACCTGCTGCCCGAAGCCCGACCGTTCCCGGACACTTGTTCACTTCGCAACACCTGTATATAAACGTGGGGTGTCGATCGGTCCGCCGCGCCCCCTGGACCGCCGCGTGCGGCGCACCCGGTCCGCGCTGCTGGCCGCCGCCGTGCGGCTGGTGTCCGAGCGCGGCACCACCGCCGTGCCCGTGACCGACCTGGCCGAGGCCGCCGAGCTGAGCCGGCAGCTGGTGTACCAGCACTTCGGCGACCGGGACGCGCTGCTGGTGGCCGCCGCGCTCGACCTGGCCGAGCGGGAACTGGTGCCGCCGGAGGACGGGCTCGGCCGCCCCGGGGTGCTGACCGCGGTCCGCCACTTCGCCGACCACCGGGCGTTCTACCGGGCGATGCTGTCCGGCTCGTGCGCCTCCGCCCTGGTCGAGGCCCTCGGGGAACTCCTCGCGCCGCTCAACCGGGACCTCGTGCGCCCGGCCGGCGCCGACGCCCCCGACCCGGGCACCCTCGACGACCTCGCGCTGTTCGTCACCGCCGGCACCGGGGCGTTCATCAACTCCTGGCTGCTGTCGGACGAGCCCCACCTGGACGTCGAGGCGTTCACCGACCGGCTGCTGCGGCTGTGGCGCGGCCTCGGCCTCGGCGTGCCCGCACCGGAACCGGAGAGGACGTGAGCCCGGTGACCGAGCCCGCCCTGGAACTGGTCGCCCGCCTGGAGGTGCTGATCGGCGAGCCGGTCGACGCGGGCGCGACGCCCGCCGGCCACCGCCGCGTCATCCCCATCACCGGCGGCGTCGCCAGGGGACCGCTCATCACCGGCGAGGTCCTGCCGCTGGGCGCGGACTGGAACGCGGTGCGCGCAGACGGCGTCGCGTCCGTCTCGGCCCGGTACCTGGTCCGCACCGGCGACGGCACGGTCCTCACGGTCACCAACGAGGGCTCCATCCCCGCCGACGGGTCGGCCGGGCTCACCTCGCCCCGCGTCGAAGCGCCGGTCGACGGCCCGTACGCCTGGCTCAACGACGCGGTCCTCGTCGGCACCCTGACCCCGCTCCTCGGGCCGGGCCGCCCGCCGGCCGTCTCGCTGGAGTTCCACCGCGTGCGCGCCGCGGGCCCGGAAAGTCCTCTGTAGACGGAACCGGGCCCCGCCGCGCGGCGGGGCCCGGTCCTCGTCACCGGGGCGTCAGCTCGTCGGGAAGTTGTCCGGCGTGCTGATCCGGCTCTTGATGTACGCACCGGACTCGGTGAGCACACCGCTGCCGGAGTAGTCGCCGCCGTTGCAGGTGCCGGGCCGGAGCGCGGCGCTGCTCTCGTTGGCGTCGGAGTACGTCCAGTTCGCGTAGCTGATCTTCAAGCTGTCGAGCAGGTCGAGCCAGGCCGCGGTGCTCGCCCGGTCGTACGAGCCGCCGCCGGTGGCGGTGACCGTGCCGAACTCGGTGACGAACAGCGGCAGGCGCGACGCCGCCCGGCTCACGGTGGACCGGTAGTTGTCCTTGTGCGAGGCGGCGTAGAAGTGGAACGCGTACATGATGTTGGTCGCGTTCACCGGGTTGTTGATCACCTCGGACTCGTTGGAGCCCTCCGACACGCCCAGCGAGGACCAGGCGCGGGTGCCGACGATGACCACCGCGTCCGGGTCGGCGGCGCGGATGACCGGGATGACCTGCTCGGCGTAGCTCTTGATGCCGGCCCAGCTCACGCCGTTGGGCTCGTTGGCGATCTCGTAGATCACGTTGCGCTTGTTCGCGTTGCGGGCGGCCACCGCGGCGAAGAACGTCTTCGCGCGCTGGAGGTTGTAGTTGGGGTCGCCCGGCGTGAGCGTGTGGAAGTCGATCAGCGCGTACATGCCGCGGGACTCGGCCATGTCCACCAGGGCGTTGACCCGGTTGGTGAACGCGGTCGGGTTGGTCTCGTAGCCCTGCTCCTGCACGTACATCGCGATGCGGAACAGGTCCGCCTTCCAGTCGTTGACCAGCGCGTCGAGCGAGGCGTTGTTGTAGCACTTGTCGAACCACTGGATGCCGTGCGTGCTCATGCCGCGCAGCTGGATCGGCCGGTTGTACTGGTTGCAGAGGTTCACGCCGCAGACCCGCAGCTGGCCGTTGGCCTCCACCGGGTTGCGGGGCGCCGGCGGGTTCGTGGTCGTCGTGGTCGTCGTGCTCGTGGGGTTGGTCGACGTGGGCGACCCGGTGCACGCCACGCCGTTGAGCGTGAACGACGCGGGCACGGGGTTGCCGCCCGACCACGTGCCGGTCAGCCCGAGGTCCGTGGACGCGCCGGTGGCGAGCGACCGGTTCCAGTCGACGTTGGTCGCGGTGACCGAGGAACCGGACTGCGACCAGGTGGCGTTCCAGCCCTGCGTCACCTTCTGCGAGGTGTTCGGGAAGGAGAACCCGAGCGACCACCCGCTGAGGGCGTCGCCGAGGTTGGTGACCTTCACGTTGGCCTGGAACCCGCCCTGCCACTGACTCGTGACGGTGTAGTCCACCCGGCAGCCCTGCGCGGCGGCCGCGGCGTGCGGCAGGACCGCCGCCGCGCAACCGAGGGCCACCGCGGACGTCGCCAGTACGGCGGTGGAGCGCTTCACTGAGCCCCTCCTCATCTCGACAGCGTTCTGGGAGCGCTCCCAGAGCGCTCCTAGACCGGGGACCGTACACCGGGATGCACGTGCACGTACATAGCGTCGTGCCTGGTAACTTTGCGTGATCAACGGTCCGGGACGTCCCCGGGCACGGGTCCGCCGCCCCGCCGGGAGGACTCCCCGGC
>NZ_JBHWIE010000117.1:0-20373 GCF_042732085.1 Actinosynnema sp. NPDC059797 | reverse complement strand
GTGCGGGCCACACGTCTATATCGGGCCTTCAGACCTCAGCCCGCATAGATGGCTTCGATGTCCTGCTTGTAGGTGCTGGCCACCACCGAGCGGCGCAGCTTCAGGCTCGGCGTCATCTCTCCACCCGCCTCGGTGAAGTCCACCGGCAGGATGCGGAACTTCTTGATCGCCTCCGCCTTGGACACCGCGCCGTTGGCCTCGTCCACGGCCGCCTGGATCTCGGCGCGCAGCGTCGGGTCGTCCACCAGCTCCGCCACGGTGGCCGACGCCGGCTTGCCGTTCTGCTCCCTCCACGTGGGGAAGAACTCGGGGTCGATGGTGATCAGCGCCCCGATGAACGGCTGCGCGTCGCCGACCACCATGCACTGGCTGATCAGCGGGTGCGCCCGGAGCCGGTCCTCCAGCACGGCGGGGGAGACGTTCTTGCCGCCCGCGGTGACGATGATCTCCTTCTTGCGGCCGGTGATCTTGAGGTAGCCGTCGCCGTCCAACTGCCCGAGGTCGCCGGTGTGGAACCAGCCGTCCTCCAGGGCCTCGGCGGTGGCGCTCTCGTTGTTCCAGTAGCTGCGGAACACCACGTCGCCCTTGATCAGGATCTCGCCGTCCTCGGCGATGCGCACCGAGGTGCCCGAGACCGGGCGGCCGACCGTGCCCACCCGGAACGCCGCCTCCGTGTTGACGCACGCCGCCGCGCTGGTCTCGGTCAGGCCGTATCCCTCCAGCACCGGCACGCCGACGCCGCGGAAGAAGTGCGCCAGCCGCTCGCCCAGCGGCGCGCCGCCGGACACCGCCGCCACGCACCGGCCGCCCAGGGCCGCCTGGAGCTTGCTGTAGACCAGCTTCGAGAACACCGCGTGCTTGATCTTCAGGCCCAGGCCCGCGCCGCCGCCGTCCAGCGCCTGGCTGTAGGCCACGGCGGTCGCCTCGGCGGCGTCGAAGATCTTGCCCTTGCCACCCGCGTGCGCCTTCTGCTTCGCGCCGTTGTAGACCTTCTCGAACACGCGCGGCACGGCCACCACGAACGTGGGCCGGAACGACTGGAGGTCCTCGACCAGGTTCTTCACGTCCGGCGTGTGCCCCAGCGTGACCCGGGCGTAGACGCTGGTCAGCGCGATGGCGCGGGCCAGGATGTGGGCCAGGGGCAGGAACAGCAGCAGCGAGTTGCCCGCCTGCATCAGCCGCGGGAACGCGGTGATGTCCGCGCGGATCTCCGACAGCAGGTTGCGGTGGGTCAGCTCGCAGCCCTTGGGCCTGCCGGTGGTGCCCGAGGTGTAGACGATGGTCGCGGTGTCGTCCGCGGCGACGCCCTTGCGGCGGGCGTGCACGTCCTCGTCGGCCACCGACGCGCCCAGCCCGGTCAGCTCGTCGATCGCGCCGCCGGCGTCGCCGGACGGGCCCTCGACCTGCCACACGTGCTCCAGCTCGGGCAGGCCGCCGAGGGCCGGCTCCAGCAGCGCGCGGTGCGCCGCGGTCTCCACGAACACGGCCTTGGCCGCGGAGTCGGACAGGATCCACTCGACCTGCTCGGCCGACGAGGTCTCGTAGATGGGCACCACGACGCCGCCCGCGTGCCAGATGGCCAGGTCGAGCAGCGTCCACTCGTAGCGGGTCTTCGACATCAGGCCGACGCGGTCGCCGGGCTGGAGCCCCGCCGCGAGCAGCCCCTTGGCCACCGCGAGGACCTGCGCGGCGAAGTCGCGGGCGGTCAGGTCCACCCACGTGCCGTCGATGCGGCGGCGGAAGCTGACGGCGTTGCCGAAGCGCTCCGCGTTCGCCCACACCATGTCGGTGAGGTTCTCCTCGGCAGCCACAGTGGCGGTGGCGGGGACGCTGAACTCGCGCACGTCAACCTCCGGACGGTTGTTTGTTACCGGTGGGGAAACTTAGCCTGTGATTCCGGCGATACACCAGGCCGGGCGATGGTTCCGTGACCGTGTCGTGGCACTCTTCCCTCCCGTGCCCAGCGTTGACGTCGTGGACGAGACCTTCCTCGCGGTGCCCCCGGCCGTGGTCGCGGCGGCCTTCGCGGAGCCGGCGTCCTGGCGCGGGTTCTGGCCCGATCTCACCCTCGATGTATACGCCGATCGGGGCATCCAGGGCCTGCGCTGGACGGTCGGCGGCGCGTTGGTCGGGACGATGGAGGTGTGGCTGGAGCCGGTCCTGGACGGCACCCTGCTGCACTACTTCCTCCGCGCGGACCTGCCCGGCGACCCGTCCCCCGGGCGCGTGCGGCGGGAGGTGCGGCGGCGCCAGCTGGCCGCCAAGGAGGTCTCCCTGGGCCTGAAGACGACCCTGGAGGCCGGTCGGCCGCCGGGTGTCGCGCCCGCCCTGCCGTAGATTCCTCACCCGTGCGGGTTCACGTCGTCTCTGATGTCCACGGCAACGCGGAGGCCCTCGCCCGCGCGGGTGACGGCGCGGACGCCCTGGTGGTCCTGGGTGACCTGGTCGACTTCGTCGACTACTACGACCACGGCAAGGGGATCCTCGGCCGGGTGTTCGGCCGGGAGAAGGTCGAGGTGTTCGCCCGGCTGCGGCGCGGGCACGTCGGCGCGGAGACCGTCCGCTACATGCGCTCGCTGTGGGAAGGCCTGGACAACGCCGCCGAGGTGGTCCGGGAGGCGATCCTGGAGCAGTACACCGAGCTGTTCGCGGCGATGAGCGCGCCCACCTACGCCACGCCCGGCAACGTCGACGACCCGTCCCTGTGGCCGCTGTTCGCGGGCGACGGCGTGCACGTGCTCGACGGGGCGACCGCCGAGATCGGCGGCCTGCGGTTCGGCTTCGCCGGCGGCGCGGTGCTCGACCGGGGGTTCGTGCCCAACCGGCGCGCGCCGTGGCGGCCCTACCTGCGCACCGAGGAGGACTTCGGCGCGGCGCTGGAGGCCCTGGGCGAGGTGGACGTGCTGTGCACGCACGTGCCGCCCGCCGTGCCCGAGCTGACCTACGACGTGGTCGCCCGCAGGCCCGAGCGCGGTTCCACGTCGCTGGTCGGGGTGATCGGGCGCCGGCGGCCCCGGTGGTCGGTGTTCGGGCACGTCCACCAGCCGCTGGCCAGGCGGGTGCGACTGGGCTGGACCGAGTGCGTCAACGTCGGCCACTTCCAGCGCACCGGCACGCCCCACGTGCTGCGTTGGTGAGCCCAACCACCGGGTAGCCTCCCCGCATGGCCGACGAGTCCACCCAGTCCATCGTCATCGACGCGACGCCCGAGGAGATCGTGGCGGTCATCGCCGACTTCGACGCCTACCCCGAGTGGGCCAACGGCGTGAAGCGCACCGAGGTGCTGGAGACCGGGGCGGACGGCCGCGCGGCCCAGGTGAAGTTCAACATCGACCAGGGCCCGATCAAGGACGAGTACGTGCTCGCCTACGACGAGTGGTCGGCGGACCGCATCTCGTGGCACCTGGTGCGGGGCCAGATGCAGAAGTCGCAGGAGGGCGCCTACGTGCTGAGCCCGAAAGGCGGCTCGACCGAGGTGACCTACACGCTGTCGGTCCAGCTCGTGGTGCCGATGATCGGCCTGTTCCGCCGCAAGGCCGAGAAAATGATCATGGACACGGCGCTCAAGGAGCTCAAGCGGCGGGTGGAAAACGCGCGGTGACCGCCCGGCTGCTGCTGTTCACCGGCAAGGGCGGGGTCGGCAAGACGACCCTGGCCGCCGCCACCGCCGTCGCGCTCGCCGCCGGCGGGCGCAAGGCGCTGGTCGTGTCCACCGACCCGGCGCACTCGCTGGGCGACGCGCTCGGCGCGCCGCTGTCCGCGCACGTCACCGAGGTCGAGCACGGCTTGCACGCCGCGCAGATCGACCCCCGCGCCCTCGTCGACGACGCGTGGCGCGACCTGCGCGGCCACCTGCGGACCGTGCTCGCCGGCGCGGGCGTGGACGAGCTGGACGCCGAGGAGCTGACCGTGCTGCCCGGCGTGGAGGAGCTGCTCGCGCTCTCCGAGGTGCGGCGCCTGGCCTGCGCCGGCACGTGGGACGTGGTGGTCGTCGACTGCGGCCCCACCGCCGAGACCCTGCGCCTGCTGGCCCTGCCCGAGGCGTTCGCCTCCTACCTGGAGCGGCTGTTCCCGACCCACCGGCGCGTGGTGCGCGGCCTGCTGGCGGGTGTCGCGGGCAGCGCCTCGGTGGAGCGCTGGGACGCCACCGCCGACGCGCTCGGCAGGCTCGCGGAGAGCCTGGAGCAGCTGCGCGACCTGCTGACCTCGCCGTCCACCGGCGTCCGGCTCGTGCTGACCCCCGAGCGGGTGGTCGCCGCCGAGACCCGCCGCACCGTCACCGCGCTCGCGCTCCAGGGCATCCGGGTCGACGGCGTGGTCGCCAACCGGGTCGTGCCGCGCCCGGTCACCGACGCGGACACCGGGCCGGCGGCCGGCTGGCTGCGCACCCGCCGCGCCGAGCAGGACGCCGTGCTGGCCGAGCTGTCCGACCTGGGCGACGTGCGCACCGTCGAGCACCGGGCGGCCGAACCGGTCGGCCCCGCGGCCCTGCTGGACGTCGCCGACGGCCTCTACGGCGACCGCGACCCGCTGGAGGGCGGCGCGCCGGACGGGCCGCTGCTGGAGGTCGAGCGCACCGGCGAGCTGGAGTACACGCTGCGCCTCGCGCTGCGCGTGGGCGACTCGGACCTGGACCTGGCCCGGGTGGGCGACGAGCTGGCCGTCACCGTGGACGGCAGGCGCAAGCTGATCGCGCTGCCGTCGCTGCTCCAGCGCTGCGCGGTGACCGGCGCGGAGCTGGACGACACCGGGTTGGCGGTGCGGTTCGCCCCCGACCCCGACCTGTGGATGCGGTGAGGCGAGTGGACCGGAAGCCTGCCGACCCGACGCTCGTCGAGGAGCTGCGCCTGCTGCTCGACGCCGCCGCCGAACGGGCCCAGCCCTGGCTGCACCGGGTGGCCGAGCAGGGCGGGCACGACAGCGGGACCTGCGGCTGGTGCCCGCTGTGCAACGCGGCGGCGCTGGTGCGCGGCGACCGCTCGGAGCTGGCCGCCAAGGCCGCCGAGCACGTGGCGGGCCTGATCGCCGTGCTGCGGGCCGCGCTGACCGAACCGGCCGCGCCAGCACCTGCCGGCGAGCGGTCGGAGCGGTCCGGGGAACCCGAGGGCGCCGAGGGCCCCGCCAAGCCGCGCGTCCAGCACATCCCCGTCGTCCGGCGGAACCGGTGCTAGGCGGGTCGGGCTCGGGCGGACCGGTGCTGACCGTCGGGGTCGACGTCGGCGGCACCAGCGTGCGCGCGGGCGTCGTGGACGGCGACGGCGCGGTCCTCGACACGGCCCGCGCGGGCACGCCGGCCGGCGAGGAGGCGCTGGAGGAGGCGATCGGCGCGGCGGTCGCCGAGCTGGCGTCCCGGCACCCCGTGTCGGCGGTCGGCCTGGCCGTCGCGGGCTTCGTCGCGCCCGACCGGCGCACCGTGCTGTTCGCGCCGCACCTGGCGTGGCGGCGGGCGCCGGTCGCCGAGCGGATCGCCCGGCGCGTGGGACTGCCCGTGGTCCTGGAGCACGACGCGAACGCCGCCGCCCTGGGCGAGCACCGCTTCGGCGCCGGACGGGGCGCCCGGGTCGCCGCCCTGGTGGCCCTGGGCACCGGTATCGGGGGAGCGCTGCTGGTCGACGGCGAGGTGTTCCGCGGCGCGCACGGCGTCGCGCCCGAGCTGGGCCACCTGCGGCTCGTGCCCGACGGCAGGCCCTGCCCGTGCGGCAAGAACGGCTGCTGGGAGCGCTACTGCAGCGGCACCGCCCTGGGCACCACGGCCGTGGAGCTGCTGGCCCGCCACCCCGGTGTGTCCACCGTGCTGGCCCGGGAGGCCGCGGACGACCCCCGCAAGGTGACCGGTCGCCGGGTGGCGGGCGCGGCCCGCGACGGCGACCCGCTGGCGCAGCGCGCCGTGGCCGACCTGGCGCGGTGGCTCGGGGACGGGTTGGCCCTGGTCGCCGACGTGTACGACCCCGAGGTGGTGGTCATCGGCGGCGGCGTGTCCGAGTCCGCGCCGCTGTTCCTCGACGACGCCCGCGAGCGCTACGCCGAGGTGGTGACCGGCGCCGGCCACCGCCCGCTGGCCCGTATCCGCACGGCCCAGCTCGGCGACGACGCGGGCATCGTCGGCGTCGCCACCCTCGCGCGGGAGGTCGCGTCGAGGACCGCTCGCAACGGGCGGGTCCGCTGAGGGCCTCCCTCGGCGTAACATCGCGGAATGCGCACCTCCGGCGTCCTCGACGCCACCAGAGGACTGGGGTTGCACGACCACATCTGCTGGCCTTACGACGACCCCGCGGAATTCCGCCGGCGCGCCGTCGAGTTCCTGGCCGACGGGCTGGCCCTGGGCCAGCAGTGCTGGTACGTCTCGGAAGGTCCCACCGAAGAGCTGTTGTCCCACGTCACCGAGCTGGGCGAGGCCCTGGGGTCCGGCGCGCTGCGCGTGGTGTCGATCGACGACACCTACGGCGAGGGCGACGCGGTGACCCCGGCCGAGCAGGTCGCCACCTACGCCGCCGCCACCGAGGCCGCGCTGGCCGCCGGCTTCTCGGGCCTGCGCGTGGCCGCCGAGGCCACCCCGATGGTCCGCGGCGACGAGGCGCTGGACGCGTTCTGCCGGTACGAGCACCTGGTCGACCGGTACATGGCGGGCCGGCCGTTCGCGGCGATGTGCGCCTACAACCGGAACGAGCTGCCCGAGTCGGCCATCGGCCAGCTGGCCTGCCTGCACCCGGCCGGCGCGGGCGGCTCCCCGTTCCGGCTCTACGCGGTGCCCCACGCGCGGGTCGCCCTGGACGGCGAGCTGGACCTGGACAGCCGCGAGACCTTCGCCCGCGCCCTGGACCGCGCCGACCTGCGCGCCGACGGCGGCCCGGTCGTCGTGGACGCCTCGTCCCTGGACTTCATCGACCACCACGCGCTGTTCGCGCTGTCCCGTGCCGCGGACGGCGACGTGGTGCTGCGCACGCGGCGCCCCGGTCCGGCGCGGCTGGCCGGGCTGGTGGGCGTGCCCGGGCTGAAGGTGGAGGCCGAATGAGGACCGGAGCGGCCCGCGGGCACGAGGGCTACTACCACGAGACCGCGTTCTACGGCAGCGACGACGACTTCCAGGCGCTGGTCGTGCCGTTCCTCGACGAGGGCGTGTCGGCCGGCGAGCCGGTGCTGGTCGCGTGCGGCGCGGTCAACGAGCGGCTCCTCCGCGACCGGGTCTCGGACCCCTCGGCCATCCGCTTCCTGCCCGCCGCCGACCAGTACGCCCGGCCCACCGAGACGATCCTGGACTACCGGAGGATCTTCGCCGAGTACGCCGGGGCCGCGCAGATCCGCGTGCTGGGTGAGGTGCCGCACACCGGCACGGGCGCCCCCTGGGGCTGGTGGTCCCGCTACGAGGCCGCGATCAACGACGTCTTCGCCGAGCTCCCCCTGTGGGGCCTGTGCCCCTACGACCTGCGGACCACGCCCGCCGACGTGCTGGCGGACGTCCTGCGCGCCCACCCCAGGGTGGCGGGCTCGGGCGGCAGCCACCTGGCCAACCCCGACTACCGAGGGTCCTGGACCTGGCCGGCGCCCGAGCAGGACCCGCTGGAGGTCGAGCACCCGCTGGTGGACCTGCTGGACCCGAGCCCGGCGGAGGCGCGGCACGCCGTGTCGGCCGCCTGCGTGGCCACCCGCCTGACCATGGACGAGCTGGACGACATCGTCTACGCCGCGAGCGAGGCCGTGACCAACGCCCTCACCCACGGCAAGCCGCCGGCGCGGCTGCGCATCTGGGCGGACGACGCGCACGTCGTGGTGGCCGTCTCCGACCGGGGCGAGGGCCCGGACTCGCCGACCGCGGGCCTGGTGCCCACGGAGCGCACCACGACCGCGGGCCTGGGCCTGTGGCTGGCCCACCGGACGTGCCGCGAGGTGTCCCTGAGCCGGGACGCGAACGGCTTCACCGTCCGGATGGTCGTCGGCGGCGCCTAGAGGTTCGCCCAGGGCACGGCGGGGTCCGTTCGACGCACGGGCGGGAGCCGTTCAGGGCACGGGCGGGGGCCGTTCAGAGCACGGAGCCGCTCAGGGCACGGCGGGGAGCCCGCTCAGAGCACGGCCCCGTCGTCCCACCCGGAGTCCGGCGGCGGGCCGTTGCGCATCCGCAGCACCAGCCACCCCGCGCCGGAGCACATGACGATCAGCGCCAGCGGCGTCCCGACCACGCCGCTGAGCCCGAACAGGCCGGGGAACAGCAGCACCACCACGCCGAGCAGGATCACCAGCAGCGCGGCGATCGTGCCGGGCCGCAGCGCGGGCAGCGGGGGCGGGTCGGGCGGCACGTAGTGGTTGTCGGGGTCGTCCGGGTCGTCGTCGGCGTCCGCGGGGTCGTCCTCGACCGTGGCCACGGCCGGCTGCCCCTCGGGCCGCACCGGGCGGGCGGGCTCGGCCTCGTCCTCCGACTCGTCCTGCTCGTCCTCGTCGTCGAACCAGGCGCGCTTGCCCACGCCCTCGCGCTCCAGCCCGGCCACGATCTCGGCGAAGGTGGCGTCGACGTCCTCGGGGCCGTCGGTAGAGTCGCGTCGGGAGTTCATCGGCGTGCTCCACCCCTCCGAAGCCGTGACAGGCGGGTCCAGGAGTTCCATCGTCCCACGTGCCCGTCGCGTTGCGGGTACGACAGCCGGGCGACGACTTCGACCGTACCGCGTGCGCGCCGGGCTTCGTTGTGGTTTGGGCCGTCGGCTCCGTAGGCTGACGTCGGGGATCAAGCACGTCGAGGAGGCGCTCCCAGCGGTGCTCTACTGGTTGATGAAACACATCTTTCTCGGGCCGCTCCTGAACCTGTTCTTCCGGCCCAAGATCATCGAGGGTGCCGAGAACATCCCCGCCGAGGGCGGGGCGATCCTGGCGAGCAACCACCTCGCGGTCTCCGACTCGTTCTTCCTCCCGCTGAAGCTCTCGCGCCGGGTCACCTTCCCGGCCAAGATCGAGTACTTCACCGGGAAGGGGTTCAAGGGGGCGTTCAAGCGCTGGTTCTTCTCCGGCGTCGGCCAGGTGCCGATCGACCGGTCCAGCGCGTCGGCGGCCCAGAGCGCGCTGGACACGGGCGTGCGGATCGTGCGCGAGGGCAAGCTGCTCGGCATCTACCCCGAGGGCACCCGCAGCCCCGACGGCCGCCTCTACAAGGGCAAGGTCGGCGTCGCGTGGATCGCGCTGGAGTCCGGTGCGCCGGTGATCCCCGTGGCGATGTTCGGCACGGACAAGGCCAACCCCATCGGCTCGAAGATGTGGCGGCCGTACCCGATCCGGATCAAGATCGGCAAGCCGCTCGACTTCTCCCGGTACGAGGGGCTGTCCGGCGACCGGTTCGTGCTGCGCTCGATCACCGACGAGATCATGTACGCGCTGATGGAGCTGTCCGGCCAGGAGTACGTGGACGTCTACGCGGCCAAGGCCAAGGAGGTCCAGGGCGACGGGAAGGCCCCGGAGCGGCCCGACCGCCTGCCCGAGGCGAAGGCGAGCTGACCGGCACCTAGGGTGGTGCGGTGCGGTTCTTCTACGACTAGGGCCGCCCCGAAGCCACCAGCGACCAGGCTTCCCGCGCCCTCAGACGGCCGGACAGCCCCGTTCCGTGTCCCCAGGTGTCCCGGGGTCACCAGAGCGTCCAGAGCGTCAGCCAGGCCGTCTTGGCCTTCGTCGTACAGATGCCCGTACCGGTCGAGGGTGAACGACACGGACGAATGACCGGCGGCCCGGCTGACCTCTTTCGGGTTCCGACCCAACGCCACCCACAGACTGACGAACGTGTGCCGAAGGTCGTGGAACCGCAGACCTGGCAGCCCTGCCCGCTCGATCAGCGGCAACCAGAACATCAGCCGAAACGCACCCCGTTGATAGGGCATCCCGGTCGGGTGGCCGAACACCAGGGCATCAGGGTTGTCCGGTGTGAAGGCGGACATGTGCTCACCGATCAGGGCCGCCACCGACCGGGGAACGGTGACCGTCCGCCGTGAATACTTCGTCTTCGGGGGAGTGAAGTGCCACCGCCGCCGGGCATAGATGGCCGTCCGTTGCACACGGACCTGTGAACTCTCGACCGACACATCCCGGCGACGAAGGGCCGACAGTTCCCCGAACCGCAACCCGCCGAAGATCGCCAGGGCGACCATTGCCCGGATCGCCGGGGGAGCGTTGTCGATCAGCCGCCAGGACTCCTCAAGCGTCAAGAACTGTTGCTCTTTGTACTCGAAGCCCGGTCGCCTCATGCCGACTGTGGGATTGGTCTTGATCACGCCTTCGGTCACGGCTGCCGCGAAGATGCCGGACAGCACGTTGCAGTGAAGCGTTACCGACCCCCTGGCCTTCGTCTCCAACGACGTGGTGATCCATGTGTTGATCATGTAAGTGTTGACCGCAGACAGCGGCAGGTCTCCGAACACTGGATAGATGTGGTTGCGGAGGATGCCCTCCTTACTTTCCAAGGTCGATTCCTTGAGGGTCAGAGAGTTGAACCACCGTTCGCCGTACTCCCGGACGCTCACGGTCGAGGCCCTGGGGTCAATCCAGGTGGCGTTCACCATGTCGCCTTCAAGGGCAGCCTTGAACCGCTTGGCCGACTCCATGTCGGGCAACGTCTTCGACTTCTGCCGCCCGTTCGCCCACCACCGGACCTTCGTCCGCCCATTCGCCTTCGGGGGATCAATCGACGCCATGGTTACGCCTCATCCTTCGGGCCGGGGGCCAGTCGTCCGGTCGAGCGGGGCGCATAACGGTGGGTCGGGGGCGGTAGGTCCATGATCCGGTCAACGGCCTCCGCGACCGTGCCGACGAATTCCCACATGATCCGTGGCGGGTCGCCCCCATCCGACCGCAAGGCAAACGCATGATCAGGGCTGTCGATCCGGACGCAGTCGAGCGGGCCGCTTGGCCACTGGAAAAACGCCGTGATCCGGACGACCTCATCCGTCTCTTCGTCCCTCTGGTGGACGAACCCCCATCCCGCCGGGCCAAGGGCAGCAAGCCGCCGTATCGCCGGGTGCTGATCTTCGATCGTCACCGGTCCTCCTGTTCCGTGTCCGCCGAACTACGGGCGGCTACAGAGTAGACGTCTATAGACCTTTAGTGACGTATCACATCGTTTGTGCTGGTCAACGGCTGTCTACTGTGGCCGTCGTGTCTTGGAGCAGTCGGGCCGATCGCGTGGACCACCAGGCCGCGCGGTTCATCTGGCAACAGGTTGCGGACGACCTGGCCGCCGAGATCGACGCGGGTGACCTGCCGTCAGGCTCCCGGCTGCCGAGTGAAGCCGAGCTGGCCGTCATCTACGGCGTGGCCCGGATGACGGTTCGCCGGGCGATCGCAGACCTGGCGGAGCGTGACAAAGTGGTCCGGCTTCACGGTCGAGGGACCTTCGTCAAGTAGGGCCGCCGTGCGACCTAAAACCCCAGGTCAGCCGATTTCTGTAATGCCTGGTCGGGGCGGTGTCCCCTTTACGTAGACGGCCTGAAATCCCGGCCCGGGGTATCGGCATGCCCGCGATCTTCGGCCGGTCTGTGTGACCCGTAGTGACAACGGTTCCCGTCTAACAGGGCCGCACTCCAGATGACAATGGTTTCCATCTAGAGGGATGATGGCCGGCCGCCTGGCGACTCTCGGTAATGTCGCGCTGGAACCGGACGAACCGGACACAAGATCGCTGGCACCGAAGCGGAGCTAAAGCTGACCTGCTGGAACCGATGGCACCGAACGATCGGCGACCTTTGCCCGGCGGCCAGGACGACCGATGGTGAGGGTCGCCGGGGCGGTCGGGAGGGGTCTAGTCGTTCCAACACCAACATTCGTTCGGTTCCATCAGTTCCAGCAGGTCAGCTTCGGTGCCACGTTCGGTGCCAAGATCGTTTACTTCAGTGCCGTTCGGTGCCAAAGCTTTGATCGTCGAGCCATCCCATTGCGGATGTCTTAGACACCGAGAGACCTAGGTCACCCGCCGTAGTCGACCCGATGGCATTCCCGTTAGCAAACAGCGCTCCGCTGCTCCACTACTTGCGCCACTACTCGACTGAGGTAGTGGAGCGGCCTGACCTGGGGTTTTCCGGGGATCTTGATAGCTGACCTGGGGTTTTACCCGGTCTGCTCCACTGCTCCACTACTTCGGCCGGGATAGCGGGCAGCAGGCCATCCCGGTCGAGGGGACGGGGTTACTTCTCATCTTCTCCAGAGTCAGAAAAGAAGTGGAGCAAGTGGAGCAAATTCCATCGTTGCAGGTCAGAGCGTTACCCATTTCCATCGTCCCAGGTCAGGGGCGCTCCACTACTTCGGCCGCCAAGTGGAGCGGTAACGGAGCAAGTGGAGCACCCCGACCGGGGTCATCAGAGCGGCATGTCGTCGGTCGAGCTGACCGCCGGTCCGCCCGGCTGACGGGTGGCGGTGTCGATGACGGCCCAGTTGCGCGGTCGCCGCTGGGCATCGGGCCACTGGACCAACTTCAACCGACCGATCACGGCATCCAGTCGGCCGCGTAGCACGGTCGCCGCGTAGGCCCGGGTCACCTGACTGCCGTTCGCCGGGCGGATAACGTGGGCGGCTGCCTGCCCGACCGGATCACCCGGCCGCCCGGCGACTTCGGCCAACTCCGTCGAGGACCATCCCCGGCCGGACTCATACAGCGCGGTGAAGAACGCTTCCCAGTCGGCGTCCCCGTCGTCCTCACCCGTGTCCACCCGACCGTCTGTCGCCTTGAACCGGCCAAGGTCGGCCCAGGACAGGATGCCGTCAACGGTCTGGACCAACCGGCTGTACGACCGCCAGTTGCCCTCACCGACCGGTGCCCCGTCGTCATGCCATCCCTTCGCCAGAGCCAAGATCGACATGAGTAGCCGGTCGCGGTTCTCCTGGGTCAAGTGGGCCTCCAGATCCCCGACCGCGAACGTCGAGGTGTCCCGCGCGGCCGGGTTGCCGGTGTCGAGGTCCAGGCGGACATGGATGACGCGGTCGGCGGTGTCGCCTTCCGGGGCGATGTTATTACCCGACCACACCCATAGCCGATCATTGAGCGCCCTGACTTCCTGATTGGAGCCCAGCGTCCGGTCTTGCCACGTGGACGCGGTCAACAGGGCGTCGATCTCCGGGCCGCCGAACTTCGCGCCCGTCCGGACGTTGTCCACGGCGATCACGGCGTCACTGCCCAACAACTTGGTAGAGATCCACTTTCTCACCTCATCCCCGGTCTTCCCTGCCGCCGCATCCCGACCGCTCGACACCGGGCAGTAGGGAGCCTGTAGAAGCGTTGCCAGGTAAGACTTCCCGGTGCCCGGCGTACTGGCCGTGATGACGACTCCCGGCATGGCCAACCCACGGCCCAGACCTCCCGCGACGTACGCCCGGACAGCGGGCATGATCAACGCCCCGACGAACCGCCCCCGGTCGTCCTCCGACCGAAACGGGAAGTCGCGCGTCAACTGCCGGATGTAGTCCCGCGCCTCATCGACCGTTGGCATGGTGCCTTGCGGTCGGGCCGGGGCGTAGATCACTTCCTGATCGGCGTGGTAGCCCTCGGTCGAGAGGATCGAGCCGTCAGGGAGCAAGACAGGGCGGCTTACCAGTGCCCTGACGGCCGGGATACCGAGGATGGCGTCAGTCTGGAGAGCCCGTGCCGCGACCGAATCGCCCACGGTCTCCATAGCCTGTTCGTCCCACGCCTCCTGACCGTCGTCACCCTTTCGCGGAACCTCCCGGTAGACGTCCACCTGTTCAGCCACCAGCGCGGCCAGGCGGACCGGGGTCACGGGCTTCAGCTCGGCCGATCGCGTGCCGCCTTCGGTCGTGCGGACCAGGGACATGATCGTTGCCCCCTGACGGAACAGGCCAAGGTCTAGATGCCGCTCGACCGCCAGGTTGGCCAGGTCCAGGATCGCCCTTTGGCCGGTGGCCTTGAGTCGGGGGCGCGGTCGCCGGGCCGCCGTGATCAGATCGTGGGTGGCGGGGTCGCCGTAGGTGGCCGCGAAGTCGGTCAAATCCTTGCGCCCCTTGGACTTCCCCCAATGGTCGGGCCACTGGACGGCAGGCCACTCGTCACGGGCAACGGTCGCCCGGTGGCCCGGTTCATCGGCATCGAAGGCCGTGATGATCGGCAACCCGGCGGCCCTGGCCAACACGGTCACCCGGGGGTCGTTGGCGGCCGGTCCGGCACCCAGGACGACGAAGGCGTTGAAGCCCAGTCGCCAGGCCGTCAGACCGTCCCCCGGCCCCTCCGTCACCACAACCGGGCGGTCGAGGCGAACGGTGCCCAGAAAGCCCATGGGCCAGGCGTCGCGGTCACGGGTGGACAGCCACTTGACGGCCGAATCGCCCGTGTAGTCGCGGCCCTGCCGCCCGATCTCCTGGCCGTTGTGGTCGCGGAGGGGGACCCACATCCGACCGCCTTCGTCCTTGACACCCAGGGCCGCCAGGTCGTCGGCCGTGAGGTCGAACCGTCGTTCGGCGTACTCGGCGGCTGAGCGGCACGGCGGAAGGGTGTCCGGCGGCACGTCGAGGTCAGCCCAGGTCAGGCCGACATCGGCCAACAGGGATTCCGGTCCCTCCCGACCGCATGATCCGCAACGGAATACCAGGGTCGTCATGTCGTTGTGCGGTCGGAGGTAGAGGGGTTGCCGAGCACCATGACAGCCGGGGCAGTCACCCCGGAATGAGTCGCCGGATTCGGTGTCGAGCCCCAGGCGATCGGCAATGTTGACCAGGTGGTCCTTAACGCGCTGAATGTCCATTGGTGTTCTCCTTATGATAAGGGTTCGTGCTCTTGGCGGTCTTGGCGGCTTTGTTGGCCACGCGCACGGCGGCCGGGTTGCGGGACCAACGGTGGTGGTAGGCGGCCTTACAGCCGAGGCAGACCCGGGCACCGGTCGGACGGATCTGAATGCGGTCGGGCGAATGGCCGTTAGGGCACTTGCCGTCAGAAGAATCGTTCATCGTCGGCCTCCAATCGGTCGAAGGGGGGTGGGATTTGCAGATAGCACGGGTCGCCGGTCACGGGGCTACGGCAATCAGTGGGCCAGTTGCCGCAGACCGGACAGGCAGGCTGTCCGGGCCAAGGGTCTTCGTCATCGCTGGTCGTGGGAGTGTCGAATTCGTCGCGGTCGTAGTAGGGGTCAGGCTCGAACATTCGGTCAGTCCTTCGGGTCAACTCGGATTTCGGTCGTCAGGGGGAGGATTCCGCCATACCTCCGACCGGCGCGGCGGACTGCCCGGCAAAGGGCGATCTGGGCCTCCCGGCCTTCGGTATCTCCGCGCTCCAACAGGTCGGCTGCCCGTTGCGCGAGGAAAGCGGCTACGACGTGGGAATGAATGAATCCCAGATTGTAGAGCTGCCGAGCACGGTCGGTGATCTTGAATCCGTACCGACGTTCGGCAATGTCCATGATCGTTCCAACTGTCGCCATGTCACGTCCTTTCTAGGTGTCGTTTATCCAGGTCACGGGGTCATCCGGATGTACGTCCCCGTGTGTGGGCGAAGGGGTCACCGACCATCCGGCGACCCTGGCCACGTAAATTCCGATCAACAGGGGAATGTGGCCGTCAACCTGGTCGTCCGGTCGGGCAGAGATCAGCTCATCGGCAACCACGGCATAGCGACCGTGCGCATCTGGGTGAAGATCCATGTACCTCCCGGCGATCTGTCGCCAGGTCAACCCGGACCATTCGGCCGCCCGGTCGGGCTGCTTTCGACGGCCGACCATTTAGCGGCCCCGATTCCAGCGATGGGAGACCAGGGCGCGGCCAGCATCCGACCGGGCGGTTGCGCTATCGGGGGCCTGGTCGTCAAGCGACCCGATACCGGCTTCTCGCGTCAACTTCGCAATCGTGATGGTTAGTTGGCGGATGGTCTCAAGGTGGGGATGGGTGACCGTCTGGCGCATTGATCCGGTCGAGGTCAGGGAGGGCAACTCGGCAACTTCGGCCATCAGGAGTGCCCGGAGGTCCATTAGGTCTGCGATCTGGTCAACCTCCTCCTCGAACTCGAAGTCATAGACGGTGAGGACACGGGCTTTCCAGAGCTGCCCAGGGGTCGGGTCGTCGGTCGGCATGGCAAAGTGCCCCCTTTCATGGGGTGATCGAAAAATGGGGTGATTCGTACGTAAGTAAACGGACGGCAAGGGGTCCGTGAAGGAAGTCGTTACCCGGGGGGTGGGTAATGGGGGGGGGGGTCATATAGCCCCATTGTCAATACCCTGGCCACATTCGCATGTGTAAATAAATGCGATCAGTCCAAACCCGGCGGCCCGTCTGTCTTGACCGGGCCGCCGGGTTCAGGTCATCGGCTTACAGCGGGGCCCAGGTCGCCTCGAAACTCGACCGAAGGCGTTCACGCCAACCGTCCTTCTCGCCTCCCGGACCGTCCGGCTCCCCGACCGAAGGGTCACGGGGCGGTCGCGGTCGGGGAGCCGGTTCACGGGTCGGCTGGTCCGCCTTGGCCTCCGGTCGGCCGGGAAGACCCCGGACGGCCCTCAGCTTGTCGCCTAGAGCCTCACTGTCCCTGGCCGGACTATCCGCCCCCCTGGCGGCCCTCAGCGCGTCGCCAAGCCGCTTGGCGGCGTCATCGTCGGTCATCGGCCACCCCGGTCCGCCTGGTAGCTGGGTGCCCCGACGCCCAGGCCCTCGGCGACCGGGTGGCTGAAGCCGAGGGTCTGACCGTCCAGCAGCAGGCCATCCTTGGCCAAGGCAGATGGCTTCTGATCGACCGGGAGGACGACCGACGCGGTCTCGAATCGGACGCCCCTCTCCAGTCGGTTGACCTTCTGCCACATGGCATCCAGCCGAGCGCCGATCTCCTGAGCGGCCTTCAACCGGGCGAAGTCGTCCACGCTGAGAATGTCCAGACGATCCACAGTGGACGGTGCCTGACTGTAGGCGGCCAGGGCTTCCGGGTAGAGGGTCGTGAAGTCGGTGATCAACTTCTCTACAGCCGATGCCCTCAGTCGCGCGACCACCCCGGCACAGGCTCGCCAGACAGCCTGTGCTGCCTGATCGTCGGCCGCCCGGTTGTACTTTTGGATGGCGTCGGAGTACCGGGCCACTGCGAACAGCAGCCGCGTCATCAGGTCCCCGGTCGCCGCGTCGTCGTCGGTCGGGGGGTCGATCTGGGGGCGATCGTCGTAAGCCTGAACGGCCGCCGCGATGTCTTCCGTCAGGACGGCATCGGTGCCCAGGGCATCGGCGATCCATCGGATTTCACTCGCAGTCGTGGCGGCCGCATGCTGAGCATTCCCGGACCGATAGCCGTATGCCTGAGCGATCTGGGCAGCCTGGTCGAGAATGGCCGGGTCAATCTTCGTGTTGGTCATTTGATCATGTTCCTTTCAGTAGGTGTGACGGTTAGGCAACCCGGCCGTCCGGGTTGACCCAGATGACACGGGCCGTCAGTGTTCCGGCAGCCAAGCCGCGAACCCTGTCGGCATGTTCAGCGGTCGCGCGACCGCCGGAACGCCAGGCGAAGTAGCTGTCTCGGCTGACACCCAGCAGAGTGCACAGCGGCTGAATTCCCCCGGCGACCGCAACGGCCCGGTCGAGGGTGGTTCGGTCGATCAGTCGATATTCAGGCATGCGGAGGTGACCTCCTATCTTCGGTAAGTAGTCGGGACCCGACAGGTCATCGGGTAAATAAGAGACGCCCGGCAGGTCGCCGGGTGAAGGGTGAAGGGTGAAGGGGTGCCCAGCAGACCGGGCCAGGCGATCGGGAAAAGTTCCTCTATCTACTAGGACGCCGGTTGGTCCACTTCGAAGATCGCCCGCGCCCTGGCCAACGCCTTCGCGACCCTCCGGCGAAGAGTGGTCTTGGCGATCTTCAGACCGGCCGCCGCGTCGCGTTCTGTCCGATAGCCGAAGAATGCCACCAACAGTTCACGGTCGGCCGGATCTAGGGCCGTCAGGCGGTCGGCGGGGTCGTCATCGTCGGTTGAGTCCTCGAACTCCCAGGGCATCCCGGCCCCGACCGTCCACCGCCTGAATTCCGGCCGCCTGGTGTCCCTTCCGGCGGACGGGTCAGGGACAGTGTCGGTCGGGTATCCGTGGTACTTGTAGTAGCGCCGTTCCGCAATCCGGTGACTGGCGATCGCCCGGCGGGCAATCAGTCGAGCTTCATCGGCAGTCTGAGCGCCGAGCTGCCACGCATTCGTCAGTGCGATCTGTCGGGCGTCGCGGTCCCAGACCTCTCGATTGATGACCGCCAAGACGACAGGGTTGATCATGATCATTTCTCCATTCAGTGATGATGGGTTCGAACTATGGGCATGACAAAGCCCGGTCGCGGCGGAACCTGACGACCGGGCTTTGTGTAGACATGCGAACGCCCCGTGACCGGGTTATGGATCACGGGGCGTTCAGCGTCTGATTTTTACTGTGCTCCTAACTTAATTATGACACAGCCTGTCAAACTCGCCCTTGACAAAACGCCTGGTCAGGGTGTAAGCGTCTTAACGACATGTCAACGATATATCGCTACTTGTAGTGATCTGGGTCACATGTCCCCATGTGTCCTAGTTATAAGGACGCCCGACGTCCCGGCGGTCGGGCGAGGACGGCATACGGCCAGGCCGTTGACCCTTCGCGAAGGCGAGCTGACCGGCACCTAGGGTGGTGCGGTGCGGTTCTTCTACGACTGTGAGTTCATCGAGGACGGGGTCACCATCGACCTGGTCTCCATCGGCGTGGTCGACGAGGAGGGTCGCGAGTTCTACGCCGTCTCCACGGAGTTCGACCCGGCGAAGGCCGGGCCGTGGGTGCGGGCCAACGTGCTGAACCAGCTCCCCCCTCCCGCCGACCGGGCGTGGCGCAGCCGCGAGCGGATCAGGAACGACCTGCTGGACTTCCTCGGCGGCCCGAAGGCCCAGCGGGACGACATCGAGCTGTGGGCGTGGTTCGCCGCCTACGACCACGTCGCGCTGGCCCAGCTGTGGGGCCCGATGCCCGCGCTGCCGCGCTGCCTGCCCCGGTTCACCCGGGACCTGCGGCAGCGCTGGGAGGACGTGGGCAAGCCCCGCCTGCCGCAGCCGCCCGCCGACGCGCACGACGCGCTGGCCGACGCCCGGCACAACCTGGAGCGGTGGAAGGTGATCGAGGTCGAACGGCTCAAGCGCGGGTTCCCCACGCGGCCGTGACCCGGTTCCGAACGCCGTAACCGAGGTTTTGCCCAACCGTCGCGGTGTGTTCTCCGTCCGGTTGGTGGACCCTCGCTTGCTGCACCGATCCAGCACGTGTCAGTCTTGGGTGACCCACGCCACGAGAGAGATTGGCTAAGCAAATGCGCATTGGTGTGCTCACCGGCGGTGGCGACTGCCCCGGCCTCAACGCCGTCATCCGCGGCGTCGTCCGCAAGGGCGTCGAGGTCCACGGCTGGGAGGTCCTCGGGTTCCGCAACGGGTGGCAGGGCCCGATCGAGAACCTGACCAAGCCGATCGGGCTCGCCGACGTCGAGGACATCCTGACCCGGGGCGGCACCATCCTCGGCTCGTCGCGCACCAACCCGTACAAGGTCGAGGGCGGTGTCGACAAGATCCGCCAGGTGCTCAAGGACAACGGTGTCGACGCGCTGATCGCCATCGGCGGCGAGGACACCCTGGGCGTCGCGAAGCGGCTGACCGACGACGGCATCGGCGTCGTGGGCGTGCCGAAGACCATCGACAACGACCTGGGCGCCACCGACTACACGTTCGGCTTCGACACCGCCGTGCACATCGCCACCGAGGCGATCGACCGGCTCCGCACCACGGCCGAGTCGCACCACCGGGCCCTGGTCGTCGAGGTCATGGGGCGGCACGCGGGTTGGATCGCGCTGCACTCGGGCCTGGCCGGCGGCGCGAACGTGATCCTGGTGCCCGAGCGCCAGTTCAGCGTCGAGAAGGTCGTCGAGTGGGTGGAGCGGCGGTTCGAGCGCCAGTACGCCCCGATCATCGTGGTCGCGGAGGGCGCGATCCCCGAGGGCGGCGCCGAGGTGCTGCACTCCGGTGAGAAGGACGCCTTCGGCCACGTGCGCCTGGGCGGCGTCGGCACCTGGCTGGCCGAGGAGATCGCCGAGCGGACCGGCAAGGAGTCGCGCGCGGTCGTGCTGGGCCACGTGCAGCGCGGCGGCATCCCGACCGCCTACGACCGCGTGCTCGCCACCCGCTTCGGCCTGCACGCCGTGGACGCGGTCGCCGAGGGCGACTTCGGCGTCATGGTGGCCCTGAAGGGCACGGACATCGTCCGCGTGAAGCTGTCCGAGGCCACCGCGGAGCTGAAGACCGTCCCGCTGGAGCGCTACCAGGAAGCCGAAGTCTTCTTCGGCTGATCCTCCCGGCACCCCGGACCCCGAGGTCCGGGGTGCCACCCCGCGTGTCCTCCACTCAGACATCGCGTGTCCTCCACTCCGACACGGCGTGTCGTCCACTCAGGCAC
>NZ_JBHWIE010000116.1:0-20555 GCF_042732085.1 Actinosynnema sp. NPDC059797 | reverse complement strand
GGCCGGATGTCCACCTCCGGCGCGGTGGCGGGCTGGTCGGCGGTGTCCAGCGGGCCGTCCAGCACCAGCAGCGGGTCCGCGTCGGCGATCATGAAGGCGATCCGCTCGGCCGGGTAGGCCGGGTCGATCGGCAGGTAGGCCGCGCCCGCCTTCAGCACGGCCAGCCGCGCCACCACGATGTCCACCGACCGCGGCATGGCCAGTGCCACGACACGTTCGCGACGCGCGCCCTTGGCGATCAGCAGGTGGGCGAGCCGGTTGGCCCGCTCCTCCAGCTCCCGGTAGGTCACCGCCCCTTCGGCCGACACCACGGCCGCCGCGTCGGGTGTGCGCAGGGCCTGCGCGGCCACCATGGCCGGCAGGTTTTGGGCGTGCGTCATCGCGAGAAGTGCCTTTCTGGGTTCAACGGGCGCGCGTTACCCGTTCGAATGGGGGCCTAAACGTGATTTTCAGGCCATTTCCGGGACCTGTCGGCGGGCCAGTCGGCCGCCGATCTGGATCCACTGGATGCTCCCGTCGCCCGGGTCCCGCAGGAAACGCCCGGTCTGGTTGGTGTCGCCCGTGTCCGAATCCCGCATGGCGAACACCAGGCCGTCGAACAACGACAGGTCGGCGAACGGCTCGCCGTCCACGGTGAGCGCCAGCCGCTCCCGGTCCACGGCGCGCACGGCGTATTCGACGTCGCCGTTGCGGAAGCTGCCGGTGCAGTCCCGGGGCGGCGGGATGCGGCGGTTCAGGTTGCGCATTCCGTCGTAATCGCCCACCGGCAGGCCGGCGTCGGCCAATTCCGGGACCAGGTCGCGCCACAGCGCGAAGCCGCTGCTCGCGTCGGTGGTCAGGGCCACCGCGGTGCCGTCCTCGGGGTTGATCCGCAGGTGGCAGGAGGTGCCGTCGGCGGTGCCGTCGTGGCCCACCCAGCGCACCCCGTCCCGCTGGAACAGCGCGAGCCCGAGGCCCCACCCGTCGGCCATGCCGAACGGCTCGGCGTGCCGCACGGGCGTGCGCATCAGTTCCAGGTCCTCGGGGTCGATCAGGTGCGGCGCGGCGCCGCCGAGCATGCGGCCGAAGGCCACCAGGTCGGTCGCGCTGACCGCCAGGGCGCCCGCCGGCGCGTCGACCAGGGCCAGCGACTGCGCGACCGGGACGGCGCGGCCCGTGCTCGCGTTCACGGCGTGGCCCGGCGCGATGCCGGCGTCGGTGCTCGGGCCCACGGTGAACCGCGGCCGGATGCCCAGCGGGCGCAGCAGCACCGCGTCCACGGCCTCCCACCAGGACATGCCGGTCGCGACCTCGACGAGGTGGCCGACCAGGGAGTACCCGATGTTGGAGTAGGAGAAGCCCTCGCCGGGCGGGTGCAGCAGGTCCAGGTCGCGGACCGCCTGCTCCACGTGGCGGCGCAGCGAGGTGGTGCGCACGTCCTCCGGGTCCGACGGCAGGCCGCCGGTGTGGCTGAGGAGGTGGCGGAGGGTCAGCTCGTCCTCCACCGCGGGCAGGTGGTCGGACAGCGGCGCGTCGAGGTCGAGGTCGCCGTCGGAGACCAGGGCCATGGCGACGGTCGCGGTGAACGTCTTGGTGATGGAGCCGACGGGGACCGCGGCGTCGGCGGGCAGGCCGACCTGGTGGGTCCAGGTCCGACCGGCGCGGTGCACGGCGAACTGGAGGCCCGGCACGCCGTGCGCGCGGGCGAGCGCGGCTAATCGAGCGGAGATCTTGTGGGTGTCCATCCTGATCCTCTGAGAATGAGCCAGGGCGGCTGCGGACCCAACGTTGACTGTTGTTCCCAGAGTGTCGCGACCGCCGAACGGAGCATTCACGTAATTGGCTCCGACAATTTTGTCCTCGGGTAACCGGACGTTCGGGGAAGGTGTCGTGCGTTTCACTCGAACGGCTGGTTTGGACCGGCCAGTCTCGTAAAGGAAGCCCAGTACGCGAGCTTTATTCGCAGTCGCCTGGCAACGGTTGCAGGGGTGCGTAGGCTGTCCATCCAGTGGGCACGTGACGTTAATTCTGCCCTAATCGGACTGATTTGCTGAAAAATTCCTTAAGGTCCGTAACCGAACCCCGGAGGCGTCGTTTGCGGTTACCACTCCGTAGCGTCGAACGCGGCGGTCGCGCTGAGTGGTCGAAAATGTGCGGGGCGCGATGGGAGGGGCCGGGCGGGGCCGGACCCGTCAGTCGTCCCGCTGGACCTCCAGGTGCAGCGCCTCCATGCGGGCGTCCAGCTCGGCCGCGATGGCGGCCGTGTTGGTCAGCTCCTCCACGAAGCCGGCGGGCACCTGGTCGTCGTACTTGTAGTAGAGCTTGTGCTCCAGGGTGGCCCAGAAGTCCATGGCGATGGTCCGCAGCTGCACCTCGACCTTGACGTGCTCCACCCGGTCGGACAGGAACACCGGGATGCGCACGATCAGGTGCAGGCTGCGGTAGCCGTTGGGCTTGGGCCGGGCGATGTAGTCCTTGGTCTTGAGGATCTCGACGTCGCTCTGGCGGGCCAGCATGTCGCGCACCCGGTACACGTCGGAGACGAACGGGCAGACCACGCGCACGCCCGCCACGTCGTCCAGGTGCTCGGCGGCCAGCGCCAGGTCGGCGGGCAGGCCCTTGCGCCGGAGCTTGTCCAGGATCGCGTCGGGCCGCTTGACCCGCTGGGTGACGTGCTCGATGGGGTCGTGCCGGTGGATCAGGTCGAACTCCTCGCTGAGGATGCGGAGCTTCGTCATGAGCTCCTCGACCGCGAACTTGTGCACCACCAGAGACCGCCGCAGCAGGTCGTCCGCCACGCCGACGTCCATGATCCCCAGAATACCGCCGGTCGGGTCCGCTAAGATGCGGATCGTGAACACCCACTGGCACGTGGTCCTGCCCCCGCCGTGCGCCTGACCGGGCGCACCACCACCGGCTGACCACCACCGGCGATCCCGTCACCGGCTGATCCCGTCGCGGGCCGACCTCGTCACCGCCTGGCCTCGTCACCGCCTGGCCTGGCCACCCGTCGACCGCGTCACCCGCTGACCCGTCACCGGTTGATCCGCCACCTCCGGCACCCGCTCGGCAGTGCTGCGCCCGTTCGCGCCCACCTTCTCGGCTTTCCCGCGAACGGAGATCCCGTGTCAACCCTTGGCGTACGAGCACGTCCTCGCTTCACCACCGGCCCGCTGCCGATCCTGGCGGCGTGCCTGCTGTGGGGCACCACCGGCACCGCCAGTTCCTTCGCGCCCGCCTCGGCCCCCGCCGCGGCCGTCGGCGCGGCGGGCCTGGTGTTCGGCGGGCTGCTGCTGTCCCTGACCGCGCGCGGCGCGCGCGACGTGCTGCGCACCGCGGACCGGCGGCTGCTGCTGCTCGGCGCGGTGACCGTGGCCGGCTACGCGCTGGCGTTCTACCCGGCGGTGGAGCGCACCGGCGTGGCGGTGGCCACCACCGTGGCGCTGGCCACCGCGCCGATCGTGCTGGGCGTGCGCACGCGCCCCCTGCTCACGTCGACCGCCGTCGCCGGCTGCGCGGTGCTCGTGCTGGGCGGTGGCGGGGCGCACGTCGATTTGGTCGGCGTGGCGCTGGCGCTCGTGGCGGGCCTGTCCTACGCCGCGTACTCGGTCGTCTGCGCGCACCTGATCGGCCTCGGCCACCCGTCGCGGGCCGTGGTCGGCACGGTGTTCGGCGGCGCGTCCCTGCTCACCGCGCCGCTGCTGTGGTGGCTGGGCGCGGGCTGGCTGGCCACCCCGGCGGGCCTGGGGGTGACGGCCCACCTGGCGGTGTTCACCACGTTCCTGGCCTACCTGCTGTTCGGCCTGGGCCTGCGGCACACCACCGCCGCCACCGCGACCACCCTCACCCTGGCCGAACCCGCCGTGGCGGCCGTCCTGGGCGTCGTGGTCCTCCACGAACGCCTCCCCCTGGCGTCCTGGTGCGGCATGGCAGTCCTGGCCCTGTCCCTAACCGCCCTGACCCGCCCCTGACCCGCGAGTCATGCCTCCAGCCCCCGCGTGTCATGCGCTCGGACCTCGCGAGTCATGCGTTCAGGACCCCCGAGTTCAACACTCGGGAGCCCGATCGCCGCACGGGTCCGCGCGAGTGCACGACATGCGGGGGCTGAGCGCATGACACGCCGGGGTTGAGCGCATGACTCGCGCCGGGTTAGTCGGTGCGGCCGCCGCCGCCCAGGCCGTAGAGGATGCGCTGGATGACCTCCGGGTCCACGTCCGGCTCGTCGCCCATCTGCTCGGCGGCGGGTGAGCGGCGCGGCTCGCGGCGCGGCAGCGGCACGGCCGAGGCGTTCATGCCCGACGGCAGCGGCAGCTCGCACCACGCCAGGTGGCCGCCCGCGGTGAGGTCGACCAGGCCCGCGCGCCCGCTCGCCAGCTCCGGCGGCAGCGCGACGCGGTTGCCCTCGACCTCCACCACCAGGTGGCTGCCGGACAGCCGCAGCCGGACGAGCAGGAAGCCCGGGGCGCGCCGGTCGGCGACGTCGACGGCCGCGCCGACCAGGCGGCGCACGGTCTGCGCGGCCTCGTCCTGCATGGCCCGCAAGCGCCACTCGCCCAACGAGAAGCGCACGAACATGTCCGCGACGTTCACCGCCGTCGGCAGCGCGACGAGCCGAAGGTCGTCGACCTGTTCGGTTTGGGCGTTCACGCGGGTCCCTCCTCGCCTGCGTCCGACGCGTGTTGCGCCAGATGGTGCCATGACGGCGTCCGTTGTCACCCACGCGGTCTACGACTGTGAGCGGACTGTGTCCAAGCCGGTTTCAAGACCTACTACGGGTGAACACGTGGCCCGGTTCACGTGCCGTCGTCGCGTCGAGGGACCGTATCGAAATGACTCTCCGGAGGGAACAGCACCCCGTTCGTGCCGCTCCGGGCACGCCGAGGGCCCGCCGGGAGCACCCGGCGGGCCCTTCCGTCCGCGGGGCTCAGCCCTGCTTGACGGCCTCGATCTCCAGCAGGATGGTGATCTTGTCGCCGACCACGGCGCCGGCCGGGCCGCCGGTCACGCCGAAGTCCTTGCGGCTGATCTCGGTGGAGGCGGAGAAGCCCGCGACCTTGGCGCCCTCGAAGCCGTCGCCGAAGCCGTTCACCTCGAGCTCCAGCGTCACGGCCTTGGTCACGCCGTGGAAGGACAGCTCGCCGTCCACCAGGAAGCCCTCGCCGTGGGCGCGGACGCCGGTGGAGGTGAAGGTCAGCTCCGGGTACTTCTCGACGTCCAGGAAGTCCTCGCCGCGGACGTGGGCGTCGCGCTGCTCGTTGCGTGTGTCGATCGACGCGGTGTCGATCTTGGCGCTGACCGTGGACTCCAGCGGGTTCTCGGCGGTCACGATGGTGCCCTCGAACGTGCCGAAGTGGCCGCGGACCTTGGACACACCCAGGTGGCGGACGACGAACGAGACGTCGGAGTGCACGGGGTCGATGGCCCACGTGCCGACGAGGTAGCCGGGGATCTGGGTCGAGGTCATGGTCGGTCCCTTGTGTCGATTGCCTTGGTTGAACTCTCAACAGAACATAGCGCATCCTGGTTGAGGGTTCAACAACAACCTATGATGGGTGACATGAGCGAAGTGCGGTGGTTGAGCGCCGAGGAGCAACAGGTCTGGCGTGGCTTCATGACCGCCGTGACCAAGTTCACCGAGCACCTGGACCGGCAGCTCCAGCGGGACTCCGGGATGCCCATGGCCTACTACGAGATCCTGGTCGCGCTGTCCGAGGCGCCGGACCGGGCCCTGCGCATGAGCGAGCTGGCCGCGACCTGCCACTCCTCGCGGTCGCGGCTGTCGCACGCGGTGGCCCGGCTGGAGAAGGAGGGCTGGGTCGAGCGGCGGGCCTGCGCGTCGGACCGGCGCGGGTCGATCGCCGCGCTCACCGGTGCGGGTTACGCCGCGCTGGAGGCTGCGGCGCCCGGCCACGTGACCGCGGTGCGCGAGCACCTGTTCGACGTGCTGACGCCCGAGCAGCTGCGCGTGCTGTCCGACATCAGCCGCGCGATGGACGCAGGCCTGACCGTCGAGTGCGCCAAGGTCCGCGAGGAGCTGGCCGAGTTCTAGGGCTGCCGGGCATGCCAGGACTGCAAAACGTGCCAGGGCTGCAAAACGTGCCAGGGCTGCCGGAGGTGCCAGGGCTGTCGGAGGTGCCAGGGCTGTCGGAGGTGCCAGGGCTGTCGGAGGTGCCAGGGCTGTCGAACCAGGCGGCCGGGTCGGACCGCCGGGCCGGGCTGCTGGGCTGGGCTGCCGCGTGTGACCGGGCCAGGGTTTGTCCCGTCACCGACGCGTGACCGGAGCCACCGCGCCCTGGTGATGCCCGCGCCCTGGTGGTGCTCGCGTCCGGGTGGCACCGGTGTCCGATGTGGACGCACTCGGGCCGGCGGCCCGTAGGTCGACCGGAGCGGATCCGCGCGCCGGAGCCAGGGGGGCGCACCGCCCCGTTGACGGTCGTTCGACCTCTTGTCGCACTGCGGTCGTGTGATCAAGGTCCACTTCGGACTGCGGGGCCCGGGCGGGCACTGCGGTCGGTGCCGCACAGCGCCGCCGCCGCGTCACGCGGCGGGCGGTTGGCCGGCAGTCGTCCGGGGCGTGGCGTGCCGGTGGCCGGTCAGGTGGGGCGGGAGGCCCGTCATCACGGTGCGCTCAGGCGTCCTGTCGTGACAGTTACGGCCTGTGATCAGATCATCGGATGAGTGAGTCTCTTCGCGAAACTCGTGGTTATCATGCGCAGATGCTTCGACGCACGTACGACGGCCAGGTCTGTTCGATTGCCCGTTCGCTGGAAGTGGTCGGTGAGCGGTGGACGTTGTTGATCGTGCGCGACGCCTTCCACGGCGTGACCCGGTTCGACGGTTTCCTGAACTGCCTGCCGATCGCGCGCAACGTGCTCAGCGACCGCCTCAACGGCCTGGTCGACCACGGCGTGATGGAGCGCGTGCTGTACCAGGACCGGCCACCGCGCCACGAGTACCGGCTGACAGCCAAGGGGCGACGACTCGCCCCGGTGCTGATGGCGCTGATGGAGTGGGGAGACCACTACCTGGCGGGCGAAGCGGGCCCGCCGAGCGTGGCCGAGCACAACGACTGCGGCGGTCGCGTCGACGTCCGCCTGGTGTGCGCCTGCTGCGGCCAGGACGTCGACCGCTCCGACATGACCGTCCGCCGGGTCCGGTGACCAACCGGCCGACCCCGTCGGCTGGGCGCGGGTACCGGCGTGGGCTTCACGTGTCGGTCGGGATCAGGCCCGCCTCGTGGGCGACGATCGCCGCCTGGACGCGGTTGCGCAGGTCCAGCCGCTTGAGGATCGAGCTGACGTAGACCTTCACGGTCCCCTCCACGACGTGGATCCGGGCGGCGATCTCGCTGTTGGACAGCCCCGCCCCGACCAGGCCCAGCACCTCCCGCTCCCGCTCGGTCAGCACCGCCACCCGCTCCGCCGCCCGCAGCCGGGGGCCGACGCCCGACAGGTGGTCCACCACCCGCCTGGCCACCAGCGGGGACAGGTAGGCCGCACCGGCCGCGACCGCCCGCACGCCCGCGATCAGCTCGTGCGGGTCGCCGGTCTTCAGCACGAAGCCGCTCGCGCCCTCGCCTAGCGCCCTGGAGATGTAGGAGTCCTCGGCGAACGTGGTGAGGATCAACGTCGCCGTGCCCTCGGCGACCCGCCGGATCTCCGCCGCCGCGTCGAGGCCGGTCAACTGCGGCATCCGGATGTCCAGGACCGCGACGTCCGGTCGGTGCCTCAGCACGAGGTCCACCGCCGACCGCCCGTTGTCCGCCTCGGCCACCACCTCCACGTCGTCCGCCGAGGCGAGCACCGCCCGGACACCGATGCGCACGATCGCCTCGTCGTCGGCGAGCACCACCTTGATCATGTCCGGCATCCTGCCTCACGGGTCGCGGGTGAGCAGGTCCTTGGCCACCAGCGCGCCGTCCCGGAAGCACACGCGGTACCGGTCGTGGCGGCGCTCGTCGAACGGGTTCGGGTGCGTGCTGTAGAGGCGGCACACCGACCCGCCGGGCCCGTCACCGGTGTCCTCGGCACGCGTCCGGCCCGGCAGCAGCGCGGCGACCTCCGCCTCGGGCCGCCCGACCCGCAGCTCGGCGAACCGTTCGGGGGACAGCGCCGAAGCCGCCGCGTCGTACACCCGGTACCCGACCACGCCGAGCACCGCCACCGACGTCACCCCGACCGCGAGCCGCACGGCGCGGCGCGTGTTCCTCCGCGCCCGCACCTGCGCCCGCAGCCGCAGGACCTGCGTCACCCCGTCCGTCGACCGCGCCGACGCCGGGCGGTCCGGCACCCGGGCGACCAGCTCGAACCCGCCGTCCTCGGGCCACCGCACGGTCAGCTCGCCGCCGACCAGCGAGACGCGCTCGTTCAACCCCAGCAGCCCGCGCCCGCCACCCCTGGTCCGGGGCGCGCCCGGCCTGCCCGGCCCGTTGGACACCCGCACCTCGGTGGGATCGCCGCGGTGGTCGAGCACGACCGACACCGCCGCGCCCGCCGCGTGCTTCATCGCGTTGGTGACCGCCTCGGTGACCACCCGGTGGATGGTCCGCGTGATGACCTGGTCCGGCGTCGCCGCCCCCCGCACCTCCAGCTCCACCCGCATCCCGGACCGCCGGGCCCGTTCCACCACCTCCTCCACCGACTCCTCCGCCGCGTTCCGCTCGGACCGCAGCAGCCGCACCACGTCCGCCAGCCGCTCGGCCGCCGTCGTCACCGCGGCGCGGGCCTCGCGGACCGCCTCCCGGTGCGCCGGCGACAAGGTCTGGTCGACCTCCAGCGCGCCGACCCGCAACGCCGCGTGCGCCAGCTCGTGGCCCACCAGGTCGTGCATCTCCGCCGCCAGCCGCGTCCGCTCCTGGGCCCGCGCCTGCGCCGCGTCCCGCTCCAGCACCGCCGCCCGCTCCCACGCCGCGCCGAGCAGCTCGGTCAGCCCGCGCCGGTACCTCCCGAACGACCACGGCACGGCGGCCAGCACCGCGAGCGACGCCACCCCGGCCACGACCGTGTCCGCGCCGATGCCCAGCACCACCGCCACGACCACCTCCGCGGCCACGGCGACCGTGAACGCCACCACGCCCCACCGCTCCTCCTCGGCGTTCCGGCCGGCGAGGAACCCGAGCGCGACCAGCCCACCGGCCGTCGCGAACACGGCGACCGTGGTGTCCCGCTCCACGTGCGCGAAGAAGCCCACCTGCCAGGTGGCGAGGGCGAGCGTCAACGCCGTGATGGGCCGGTGGCGGACCAGCACGAGCAGACCGGTGAAGACCGCCAGGTACCCGCCCGCCTGCCACCAGGTGATGCGCTCGGGACTCGACGTGGCCGCCGCCCACAGCACCGGGACGGCCGTGGTCGCCCACAGGAGCAGGGCGCGCACCGTCAACATTTGATCGATCGTTCACGCCTTCCGGTGAGGGGGATCGCCCGGAGGATGACCCCGTGTGGGTGGTGTGGCGGCGTTCCCCTCACGGGACGACGCGCGGCCGTCGGCGAGTGGGAGGTCAGCCTACTTAGGTTGCGCCGGCAAGCGCTTCGTGGCTGAAAGCGTTGCGGCGCAAGGGTGAGGCGGTCGGAGAGGGACAGGAGGACGGCCGGGAGCCACTGCCGGCTTGACTCGACGGTCGTCGGTGGCGGAGGGGGCGAGCGGTGCGGGGCGAGTGTCGAGAGACCGGTGGGATTGAGTGTGGAACAACCGCCCGATCGTGGTTTTCATGCGGACTGGGCCGGGGAGAGCCGTTCCACCGACATCGGTCCCACTGAGCGCAGCGCGTCCACAAGGCCTTGGTCTGGTTGCTCAACGTGGTAAGCGCACCGTTTGCTCCGAGGGGGATGGGGAGGTGGGGGATGGGAAGGAGGAGGGAGGTGCGGATGGGGAAGGCGTGGATCGGGTGGGTGCGGAGCGGGTCGGTGCGGAGGGGGAGGGTGTGGGGCGGGTGGGTGCGGATGAGGTGGGTGCGGATGGGGGTGGGGGTGCGGCGGAGGGGAGAGGGCGCTTGGTGAAGCGGTTGCCCGGTACGGGTAGTGGCAGTCGGGCCAGCAGGGGGAGGGTGGTGGCCACGGCGGCGCCGAACAGCAAGCCCGCTACTACGTCGTGCGGGTAGTGCACTCCTACGAGCACCCTGGAGGCGGCGGCGAGGACGGCGGTCGCCAGGGCCAGTGCGCCCAGTGCTCTGCTCGACCACAGGATCGCCATCGCGGAGGCGCCCGCGATCGTCGAGTGGTTGCTGGGGAACGACCAGTCGCCCAGTTCCGGGCAGGCGATGATGGTGCTCACCTCGCCCAGCGCCCGGCACGGGCGGTCCTGTTGCCAGATCAGCTTCACCGCCTCGCTCGACAGGTAGGCGATCCCCGTCACGACCGGAGCCAGTAAGGCCCGGCGGTATGCGACGGGTGGTCGGTGGCGTGCTCGCCACCACGTGATCAGGAACAGGACCAGCATGACGGCGATCAGGGCCTCGGTCATGAAGGCGATCAGCGACCGCGTCCAACCGGGGCCCGACGCCGCCCACGTCGCCAGGTCCAGGTACCACTCGGCGCTCAGGTCGGGGACGTCCGGTACCGAGGCGTCCGATTTCGCTTGTGCCACGACGGGTGTTGTCATGGCTTCGAGGTTACGGAGGGGGTGGTGGTTGATCTTCTGGCTATGGGTATGAGTTGACCTTGTCGATGGATATAGGGTCCTGTACGCCTTTGGGTCTATGCGGGTGGGGAGGCGATCACCCGGCGGTGATTGTCCACTGTGGACTGACCGTGCGGTCAGCGCACGTCGCGCGGGCGGTACTGGATGCTGATGCGCGGGCCGACCGCGCCGTTCGCCTTGGGCACCGCGTGCTCCCACGTGCGCTGGCAGGAGCCGCCCATGACGATCAGGTCGCCGTGGCCCAGCGCGTACTTCACGGTCGTGCCGCCGCCGCGTGGTCGCAGGGCCAGGGTTCGCGGTGCGCCGACGGACAGGATCGCCACCATCGTGTCGTGCGTCGCGCCGCGGCCGATCGTGTCGCCGTGCCACGCCACGCTGTCGCGGCCGTCGCGGTAGTAGCAGAGGCCGGCGGTGCGGAACGGCTCGCCCAGTTCGGCGCGGTACCGGTCGCTGAGGGCGGTGCGCGCCTCGGTCAGCACCGGGTGGGGCAGGGGGACCTGCTCGTCGTAGAAGCAGAGCAGGCGGGGCACGTCGACCACGCGCTCGTACATCCGCCGGCGCTCGGCCCGCCACGGGACCTGGTCGGCCAGGTGCCGGAACACCTCGTCCGCGCCGGTGAGCCAGCCGGGCAGCACGTCGACCCACGCACCGTCGTCGAGGGCGGTTCGCCGGAGGCCGGTCAGGGGGCGCAGTGCGGGGTCGGCGCCGTCGTCGAACAGCGACACCTGCATGTGTGCAGCATAGCGCGAGGGTCGAACGCCTGTTCGAGCAGGGAGGGTCGGAGGCGTTCGGGCAGGGAGGGCCGGGGGGTACTGGCCCGGGAGGATCGGGGGAGGCCGGCCCGGGGGGGGTCAGCCTGGAGGAGCGGGGTGGTCGGCTCGGGAGGGCCGGGGGCCGAGGGCCGGGGATCGGGGGCCGGGACCGGGGGCCGGGTGAGCGGGGCCGGCGGGCCCAGCTGGGCCGACGAGGCCAGCTCGGGAGGGGCCGGGGGAGGCTGGCCCGGCAGGGCCAGGAGGGTCATGCCCGGGAAGTCGGCCCAAGAGTGCCGGGTGGTCAGCCCAAGGAGGGCCGGGAGGCTAGCCCAAGGAGGTCTGGAGGCCGGCCCAGGAGGTCTGGAGGCCGGGAAGCCGTGGACTCAGGCTTCCGGTTCGGGTTTGCGCCGCCTGCCGCCGGGGCGGGCCTGCTTGGCCGGCTCTTCCGCCGGCTGCTCGGCCTGGTGCTGCGGAGCCGCGTCGGCCACCGCCGGGTTGTCGGCGAGCAGGATGGCGGCCAGCTCGTCGTAGATCGGTGTGCTGCTCATGGACGTCCCTCTACCCCTTTTGGAGGCAAGTTACACGTGTGATCGTGATCGGGTTCGGGCAGGGTCGCGGAACGACCCGAACGAGGTGGATCGGGTCGCTGGATCGGGTGGTGTGCCGGCGTGTCTACCGCCCGGTACCCCCAGGAAAGGCGAATGCCATTCGAATAAGCGAAAAGTATTCGGTTCTCGCGGGGCGGGATCACGGTAATGTTGGCCCCGGGTGGGGACGTGCCCCTCGGGTGATCCGTTCGACGTGGCCGTTGGGGGCGAACGGGCCGGTCGGCGCGTCTGCCCCGGGTGGTCGCCGGTGTCGTCAACGCCATGGGGGCATTTCGCCGGCGGTCAGGGGCGTGTTGCGGTCCGCGGGTGGGAATGGGGGTCCGCGGGCGATTGCCGGCCGGGGAGGGCCGGTGTTCCCGGGGGAACTGGGGCGATCGCGGGTGCGGTGACGGCGGAGCGGCGGCGGGTCGCGTGGTGCCTTGAACGTCCCCCCGGGAGCGGGTGTGCCCAGTTGACGGAGCGCGGTGCGGCCCCGGGTCGGGCCCGCCTCGCGGCCGTCCGATCGCCGGAGGGGGACGAGAGGCATGGGGGAACGAGCGACCGACGAGGCCGGACCGCGGGGGACGTCCGGCCTGGCCGAGTTCTGCGACGCGCTGTTCGAGACCTTGGGGAGGTCCGACCAGCGCCGTTGGGCCGAGGTCTACGTCAGGGGGCTGCTCCTGGTCCCGGGGCGCAAGTCGATCAGGCGCATCTCAGAGGGGGTGCTCGGCCACGACGCCGGCCAGTCGTTGCAGCAGTTCGTCAACCAGAGCCCGTGGCCGTGGGCGCCGGTGCGGCGGCGCCTGGCCGAGTTGGTGAACCGGGGGGCTCGGCCGCGCGCGTGGGTGGTGCGCGAGGTGGCGTTCCCCAAGAACGGGGCCGGCTCGGTGGGCGTGGCCAGGCAGTACGCGCCCTCGGAGCGCCGGATGCTGAACTGCCAGCGCGCCGTCGGGGTGTTCCTCGTCGGCGACCGGGGCGCGGTGGCGGTGAACTGGCGGCTGCTCCTGCCGAGGTCGTGGGACGACGACGCCGGGCGGCGCGCCAAGAGCCGGGTGCCGGAGGGCGAGCGGTCCCGGCGCGCGTGGCGGTACCCGCTGGAGTGCTTCGACGAGATGGCGGGCTCCTGGGGGCTGCCCGTCGCGCCCGTCGTGGTGGACCTCAGCGGTGACCCGGACGCGTTGCCGCTGCTCGGCGGGCTGGAGGAGCGGGGGATGCGGTACCTGGCGCGGGTCTCCGCCGCCACGCCGGTGCTGCCGGTGAACCTGGTCGGCGCGTCGAGCGGGGCCCGCACCGTGGGGCAGCTCGTCGCGGCGGCGGCCCGGCGCGGTCGGACCACGCTGTCCCGGCGCGACGAGGCGACCGGCGCGGTCACCGCGTCCGACTTCGTGCTGACGACCCTGCCGGGGCACGCGCGGGCGGGTGGCGGCCGGCCCCGCCACGTGCTGGCCGAGTGGCAGGCGGGCGAGGACCGGCCGCGGGCGGTCTGGATCGCCAACCCGGGGCCCGTCGGCCTCCGGGAGCTGGTGGACCTGCTGCACGCCGAGGCGCTCGTCGGCGCGGAGGTGGACCGGCTGTCCGAGGGCTTCGGCCTGCTGCACTTCGAGGGTCGCTCGTTCCGGGGCTGGCACCACCACGTGACGCTGGCGTCGGTGGCCCACGGTTACCGGGTGCTCACCGGCGAGGACCACCCGGGGTGCGAGGATGGGCGACTCCTCCGGCCGCACGCCTGACGGCCCGCCGCGGCCGGGGGCAGGACGACGAAGACCCCCGGCCCGGTGACGCGGGCCACAGTTCGGTATTACTTCCGATAGATGGATGTCCTAGTAATCTGGGATCAGTCGTCGATGTCGGAGGAGCCGTCGTGACCGCTGCCACCCCGTTGCACACCCCGCAGCACCCGGTCCGCTTCGTCACCGCGGCGAGCCTGTTCGACGGGCACGACGCGGCGATCAACATCATGCGCCGCATCCTCCAGTCGCAGGGCGCGGAGGTCGTGCACCTGGGCCACAACCGGTCGGTGCGCGAGGTCGTCGACGCGGCGGTCCAGGAGGACGTGCAGGGCATCGCCATCAGCGCCTACCAGGGCGGCCACGTCGAGTACTTCACCTACCTGGTGGAACTGCTCAACGAGCGCGGCGCGGGCCACATCAAGGTCTTCGGCGGCGGTGGCGGCGTCATCGTGCCCGACGAGATCGAGCTGCTGCACTCGCGGGGCGTGGCGCGCATCTTCTCCCCGGCCGACGGCCAGGAGCTGGGCCTCGCCCGCATGATCAACACCATGGTCGAGGCGTGCGACCACCCGCTGGCCGAGCGCCCGCCGTCGTCCTGGGACGCCCTGTTCACCGGCGCCGACGACGTGCTGGCCCGCGCCATCACCCTCATCGAGGCCGGCCGGCTGCCCGACGACGTGCGCGAGCGCATGGCCGCGTCCGCCGGCTCGCGGACCGTCCCGGTGCTCGGCATCACCGGCACCGGCGGCTCCGGCAAGTCCTCGCTGACCGACGAGCTGGTCCGCCGGTTCCGGCTCGACCAGCAGGACAAGCTGCGCATCGCGGTGCTCGCCGTGGACCCGACCCGCCGCAAGGGCGGCGGCGCCCTGCTCGGCGACCGCATCCGGATGAACTGCCTGGACGGCGACCGGGTCTTCTTCCGCTCCCTGGCCACCCGCCGCGCGGGCTCCGAGGTGCCCGACGGCCTGTCCGACGCGATCCTGGCCTGTCGCGCGGCCGGGTTCGACCTGGTCGTGGTCGAGACGCCGGGCATCGGCCAGGGCGACGCGGCGATCGTGCCGTTCGTCGACCTCTCGCTGTACGTGATGACGCCCGAGTTCGGCGCCGCGTCGCAGCTCGAGAAGATCGACATGCTGGACTACGCCGACGCGGTGGCGATCAACAAGTTCGAGCGCCGGGGCGCCGAGGACGCCCGCCGCGACGTGGCCCGCCAGCTCGTGCGCAACCGCGAGGCGTTCGGCGCCTCCTGGGAGGACATGCCGGTGTTCGGCACGTCCGCGGCGACGTTCAACGACGACGGCGTGACGGCGCTCTACCAGCACCTGCGCGACGAGCTGGCGCGGCGCGGGCTGGCCGTCGACGAGGGCGCGCTGCCCGCCGCGACCGGCAAGGTGTCGACGTCGGCGGCCACCGTGGTGCCCGCCTCCCGCGCCCGCTACCTGGCCGAGATCGCGGAGACCGTGCGCGGCTACCACCGGGCGACCGAGACGCACGTGGACGCGGTGCGCCGGGTCGCGCACCTGCGCGCGGCGCGCGACGAGCTGGAGTCCGCCGGCCACGACACCGCGGCGATCACCTCGCTGCTGGAGTCGGCCGAGAAGCAGGTCGACGCCGAGGCCGCCGAGCTGCTGGCCCGGTGGCCCCGGGTCGTGGAGGACTACAGCGGCGACGAGCTGGTGGTCCGCGTGCGCGACCGGGAGATCCGCACGAGGCTGACCAGGGAGACGCTGTCCGGCAACCGGGTCCGCCGCGTCTCGCTGCCCCGCTACGAGGACGAGGGCACTCTGCTGCGGTTCCTGCGCTCGGAGAACCTGCCCGGCCTGTTCCCCTACACGGCGGGCGTGTTCCCGTTCAAGCGCGAGGGCGAGGACCCGGCGCGGATGTTCGCCGGCGAGGGCGACGCGTTCCGCACCAACCGGCGGTTCAAGTACCTGTCGCAGGGCTCGGAGGCGACCCGGCTGTCCACCGCGTTCGACTCGGTGACGCTCTACGGCCGCGACCCCGGCACCCCGCCGGACGTCTACGGCAAGATCGGCACGTCCGGCGTCTCCATCGCGACCCTGGACGACATGAAGGCGCTCTACGACGGGTTCGACCTGACCGCGCCGACCACGTCGGTGTCGATGACCATCAACGGGCCCGCGCCGACCATCCTGGCGTTCTTCCTCAACACGGTCGTGGACCAGCAGCTCGACAATTTCCGCGCCGAGCACGGCCGCGAGCCGGCCGAGGCGGAGGCCCGCGAGCTGCGGGCGCGGGCGCTGGCCACCGTGCGCGGCACCGTGCAGGCCGACATCCTCAAGGAGGACCAGGGCCAGAACACCTGCATCTTCTCCACCGAGTTCTCGCTGCGGATGATGGCCGACATCCAGGAGTGGTTCATCCGCAACGACGTGCGCAACTTCTACTCCGTGTCCATCTCCGGCTACCACATCGCCGAGGCCGGGGCGAACCCCATCAGCCAGCTCGCCTTCACCCTGGCCAACGGGTTCACCTACGTCGAGTCCTACCTGGCCAGGGGCATGGACATCGACGACTTCGCGCCCAACCTGTCGTTCTTATTCTCCAACGGGATGGACGCCGAGTACAGCGTGATCGGCCGCGTGGCGCGGCGCATCTGGGCCATCGCCATGCGGGAGCGCTACGGCGCCAACGAGCGGTCGCAGAAGTTCAAGTACCACGTGCAGACCTCCGGGCGGTCGCTGCACGCGCAGGAGATGGACTTCAACGACATCCGCACCACGCTGCAGGCCCTGTGCGCGCTGTACGACAACACGAACTCGCTGCACACCAACGCCTACGACGAGGCCATCACCACGCCGACGGAGTCCTCGGTGCGCCGCGCCATGGCCATCCAGCTCATCATCAACAAGGAGTGGGGCCTGTCGATGAACGAGAACCCGCTCCAGGGCTCGTTCGTCGTCGAGGAGCTGACCGACCTGGTCGAGGAGGCGGTGCTCGCCGAGTTCGACCGGCTGTCCGAGCGCGGCGGCGTGCTGGGCGCGATGGAGACCGGCTACCAGCGCGGGCGCATCCAGGACGAGTCGATGCTCTACGAGCAGCGCAAGCACGACGGCTCGCTGCCGCTGATCGGCGTGAACACGTTCCTGCCCGAGAGCGGTTCACGCGAACCGGTGACGATCGAGCTGGCCCGCGCCACCGAGGACGAGAAGCGCTCCCAGGTCGAGCGGACGCGGGCGTTCGCCGCCGCGCACGCCGCGGAGGCCGAGCCCGCGCTGCGCCGGCTGAAGAAGGCCGCCACGGCCGGCGAGAACGTCTTCGAGGTGCTGGTGGACGCGGCCCGGGTGTGCACGCTGGGCCAGATCACCGAGGCGTTCTTCGAGGTGGGCGGCCAGTACCGGCGCAACGTCTGAGCCGTCCGCCGGTTGGGGGTGCCAGGTTCGGGCACCCCGTGCCCATGGACGAGCAGAACACCCTCCGGTTCATCGGCAACGCCACGACGGTGCTGGACCTCGGGCCGTTCACCCTGCTGACCGACCCCAACTTCATCCGGCGGGGCCAGTGGACCTACCTGGGCAACGGGCTGGTGTCCCGGCGGCTGAAGGACCCGGCCGTGCGCATCGACGAGCTGCCCCCGCTGGACGCGGTGCTGCTGTCGCACATGCACGGCGACCACTTCGACCGGGTCGCGGTCCGCGAGCTGAACCGCGACCTGCCGGTGCTGACCACCCCGCAGGCGGCGCGCCACCTGGAGCGGCGCGGGTTCCGGGAGACGGTCGCGCTGCCCACCTGGGCCGACCTGACCCTGACCAAGGGCGGGGCGAGCGTCACGGTCACCTCGCTGCCCGGCCGGCACGCGCCGGGCGTGGTCCAGCGGTTCCTGCCGCCGGTGATGGGCAGCATGGTGGAGTACCGGGCCGCGCCCGACGCCCGGCCGCTGCGCGTCTACCTGAGCGGCGACACGCTCATGCACGACGGGTTGCGGGGGATCCGCGAGCGCTATCCCGAGATCGACGTGGCCGTGGTGCACCTCGGCGGCACGAGGGCCCTCGGCGTGCTGCTCACCATGGACGGCGTGCAGGGCGCCGACCTGCTGGAACTGCTGCGGCCCCGGTACGCCGTGCCGGTGCACTACGACGACTACACCGTGATGAAGTCGCCCCTGTCGGACTTCCTGGCCGAGGTCGACCGGCGCCGGCCGGCGGCCACCGTGGTGCGCGTCGAGCGGGGCGGCACGGTGGACCTGCCGACGCGGCTCAGCCGGTGACCGTGCGGACCAGCAGGAACAGGTTCAGCGCCGAGATCACCGCCGCGCCCGCCACGCCGACCAGCGTGGTGGCCCGCCGGTTGGCGGCCTCGCCCATGACGTCGCGGCGCCTGGTCAGCAGCACCAGCGGCACCAGGGCGAACGGGATGCCGAACGACAGCACCACCTGGCTGAGTACGAGCGCCCGCGTCGGGTCCACGCCCAGCGCGAGCACCGCCAGCGCGGGCGCCATGGTCAGCAGCCTGCGCAGCCACAGCGGGATGCGCCGGCGCAGGAAGCCCTCCATGACGACCTGGCCGGAGTAGGTGCCGACGCTGGACGCGGCCAGGCCCGAGGCCAGCAGCGCCAGCGCGAACGCCAGCGCCGCGCCGGGTCCGAGCAGGTCGCCCAGGCCGCCGTGCATGTCCTCCAGCGACTCGCGGGGCGCGTCGGAGCCGTGGAACGCGCCCGCGGCCACCACGAGCATGCTCGCGTTCACCGCGCCGGCCACGCCCAGGGCGACCACGATGTCGGCACGACTGGCCCGCAGCGCCCGCCGCCGCGCCCGGGGCTCGGTGGTGTGGTGGTGCTGGGTGAGCGCGGAGTGCAGGTAGATGACGTGCGGCATGACGGTCGCGCCGAGCATGCCGGTGGCCAGCAGCACGCTGTCCGCGCCGGCGAAACCGGGCACCAGGCCGGCCGCCGCGCCGGTCGGCGGGCCCAGCCGGAGCGCCTGGTAGAGGAACCCGCCGAGCACGATCGCCAGCAGGCCGATGATCACCGACTCGAACCGCCGCCGGCGCAGCGGCGCGAGCGCGAGGATGCCCGCCGACACCGCGGCCGTGATGAGCGCGGCGGGCAGCAGCGGCACGCCGAACAGCAGGTTCAGCGCCACCGCCGCGCCGACGAACTCGGCGAGGTCGGTGGCCATCGCCACCAGCTCCGCCTGGACCCACAGCAGCCGGGTCACCGGCCGCGGGTAGTGCTCGCGGCACAGCTCGGGCAGGTTGCGCCCGGTGACGATGCCCAGCTTGGCCGACTGGTACTGGATGAACATCGCCAGCGCGCTCGCGTTGACGATCACCCACAGCAGCAGGTAACCGTGGGCGGCGCCGCCCGCCATGTTGGTGGCGAAGTTGCCGGGGTCGACGTAGGCGACCGCGACCACGAACGCCGGGCCCATGACCACGGCGGCCGAGCGCAGGCGCAGGACGAGGGGTGAGGCGACGGGGGCGCCGACCATCTCACCTTCCTTCTCGACGGGGACGGACGGGGAGGTGGGCGCGGCGGCCGCCGGTGGGGGCGGCCGCCGCCGCGGTCACTTGGTGAGCTTGTTGATCGCCTTGTCGATCAGGCCGAGGTTCGCCGGGCTGGTGGCGTACAGCAGCGGGTCGGGCGCGGGCGCGGACGCCTTGCCGCCGAGCGGCACCGGCTCCATCAGGTAGGAGAACTCGTGCGAGCCGTCCGGCGCGGGACCGGACGCCCAGCGGCCCTCGGGGCCGTGCGCGCCGTCGGAGTTGTGCCAGATGGTGCCCGCGTGCTCCTGGTTCTCCTCGTCGAACAGCGCGCTCGGGCTGATCGGACCCTCCAGGCCGTCCTCCTGGAGCTCCTCGATCGCGGCGAGCCACATGTTCTGGTGGGCGGTGTCGCGGGCGAGGTTGAACTTGAGCATGTCGCGCACGCCCGGGTCGTCGGTCATGTTGTAGAGGCGCGCGGTCTGGAGCCTGCCCTGGGCCTCGGCCGCGACGTTGGCCCGGAAGTCGGCCATGAGGTTGCCGCTGGCCACGATGTAGCGGCCGTTCCACGGCACGCCGTTGCTGTCGGACAGCGTGGGCCCGCCGCCGCTCACGATGGCCTGCTGGACGTCCATGCCGCCGACCACGGCCGCCACCACCGGGTCGTTCACGGCCTCGGCGGTGACCTCCGACGGCGCGCCCTCCAGCAGGCGGGCCACCATCGTCGCGAGCATCTCGACGTGGCCGATCTCCTCGGTGGCCACGTCCATGATCAGGTCCTTGTACTTGCCCTCGATGCGGCAGTTCCAGCCCTGGAACAGGTACTGCATCGTCACGGTCATCTCGCCGTAGGCGCCGCCGATCAGCTCCTGGAGCTTGCGCGCGTACAGCGCGTCCGGCTTGGAGGGCTTGGCCTCGAACTGAAGCTTGCTGGTGTGCAGGAACATCCTGCCTCCTCCGATCGGGTCAGTGGGACCGACGTTAGGAACGCGGTGTGACCGATGGCGTGCCGTCGCGCCACGGGGGCGTCACCGCCACGGCACCGTTCCTGGTCACCCGGGCGAAAAAATCGACCGGGGTGGTGTGGTGCGGCAATCTGAGGGCACCCGACGGCCCTACACACCCTCGACGCAGATGGGCCCTGCCCGATGAGCGAAACCCACGTGCAACCCCGGACCACGATCCACCTGCTGAACGGCTTCGGTCTGGACCTCGACCACGCGCGCGTGCACGTGCTGCCCAGCGTGCGGAAGCTGCTGGCGTTGTTGGCGCTGCGCGAGGAGCCGGTCAGCCGGGCGGTGGTCGCCGCGCTGCTGTGGCCCGAGGCCACCGCGCGCCGGGCCGCCGCGTGCCTGAGATCAACCCTGTGGCGGCTGACCAAGCCCGGTGAGCCGCTGGTCGAGACCGCCGACGACGCCCTGCTGCTGGGG
>NZ_JBHWIE010000115.1:0-21188 GCF_042732085.1 Actinosynnema sp. NPDC059797 | reverse complement strand
ACGTCCTGCTGTGGGTCGGCGAACCCATGGGCGATAACGACTTCGTGATCAGCGCGGACGAGAAGCCGGGCACCCAGGCGCGGCCTCGTGTCCATCCCAGCCTACCGGCCGGGCCCGGACGGGCGATGCGGGTCGAGCACGAATACGCCCGGCGGGGAACCCTGGCCCACTTCGCCGCCTACGATGTCCACCACGCTCGGGTGTTCGGGCGCTGCGAGGACACCACCGGCATCGTCCCGTTCGCCCGGCTCGTCGAACAGGTCATGACTACCGGGCCCTACGCCTCGGCCCGGCGGGTTTTTTGGGTGGTGGACCAGGGCGCCTCCCACCAGGACCGGGCCGCCGCGGACCGCATGTCCAAGGCCTGGCCCAGCGCGCACATGGTGCGCCTACCGGTACACGCCTCCTGGCTCAACCAGGTAGAGATCTACTTCTCCGTCGTGCGACGCAAAGCCCTGACCCCGGACGACTTCTATCCTTTCAGGACCGTATGGAAGTCGAAGTCCTCATCGAGTTGGGTGGCCTGGATCGAGCGCAGCACGGCGCGGTGACCGGCGACCAGGACGAACCGGATGCCACAGCGGTCGGCATTCCGAGCGGCCTCGACCAGCAGGGCCAACCCGCTGGAGCCCAGGAACGTCACCCCGGACAGGTCGACCACCCCCACCCGCTCGGGCAGGCCGTCCAACCAGATCAGCACCTCGACGCGCACCGCCTCGACGCTGCTCATGTCGATCTCGTCCGCCACGTGCACCACCGGCACGCCCTCGACCGTGTCGGCCTGCACCGAGGCCGCCGCAGAAGCCGGGTTCTCGCTCATCCGCCTACACGCTTGCCCGCCACTCCGCAGGTAGGTGCGACTCATGGCACGGAGCGGTCCAGGTGCCACCACGCGAGGTCCGGTGACCCGGTCCGTCCGAGGGCCCGGTCAGCTGCGCGAACCGGCGCTGAGCGGTGCTGTGGTGGAGCGGGGTGAACGGCGACCGGCCGGCCCGACCGGTCCGGCGCGATGGGTGGTCGGGGTAGACCGCCGGGACGAGGTAGGTCCCCGGTCGCGCAGCTCGCCCGGGTCGCGGTCGGACGCCTGGCCGACCACGCGGATCAGCCACACGGCCGGCGGCGTCGGGACGGGTTCCGCCCGGAGGCGGGCGAACAGCGGGGCGAGGCGGTCGGCACCGCGCGGCACCGCCTCGGTCAGGCACTCCTCGAGGTCGTCCCGGCCGAGTGTCAGCAGATCGGCCCGGATGACGCGCGTCAGCCCGATCCCAGCCGCCTCCAGCTCCCGGTACTCGGCCAACCCGCAGGTGACGAGCGGGACCGGCGAACCCAGGCGGTTGACCGCCGTGATCGCCTGCGGCCACAGGTCGTCGGCGATGGTCGCCAGGCCGTCCGCCACGGGCAGCGTCAGGTCGCCCTCCAGCAGGGCGGCGGCGGCGACCCAGCGCACGGGCCGGCCCGGCCGGTGGTCGCGGGCCGGACTGCGGGCGTGCCAGCCGAACGCATAGCCCTCGTCGGGATTCCAGCCGGTGACCTGGACCACCACCGGCACGGGCTCGCCGGTGGTGCGCGGCCAGCACGTCGGACCAGCCGGATCGCCGACACGCCCCTTGCCCGAAGCCGGGTTGCCGAGCACCAACAGCCTTCGGGGCGGCAAGTGCGGGAACGACACACCGATCCGGTCGAACGGGGGGACATCGGCAGTCGACCCGGTGGCCGGGGGCGCGGATCGGCCGAGCCCGGGCACTCGACCCTGCCGCGCCACAGGTCGTTGACCGAGCCGTCCAGGCGCTCGGCCACCTCAACCAGCACACGGCTCGTCGCCGCGTCGACCGGTGTGGTGCCGGCAGGGCATCCCGGTCCAGCACGACCGGGTCGCCGGGGGTGCCGGCGGCCGCGGCGGCGCCGGGGAGGACTACCCACCGTTCGACTCCGTGCTCCCTTACCGCGAGTGGACGTCCGGAAGCAGGTGTCCTGTGCGCCGCCTCCTCGACCGCGCCCGCCGCAGATCGGGTTGATCTGCGGGTTGCGTTATCGTAGAGGGGCCGGTGGGTGTTCAGACAGCAGCATCCCGGATCTGGCCTAGTAGCCGTCGTGCGAGGCGCGGCCTGTGGAGAAGCCTGTTGATGATGTGTGATCCGGATGTGCCAGTCCTCGAATCGGCCGGATGACGAGATAGGTACGCCCGCCTTCGATCACGGCCGCGACCACTTCGGCCCGCAACTCCGGCGAATACTTCCCCGACTTCCTTGCCACGCAACCGGTCCCTTCCGAACTTCCCTCAGCCTACTTGGGGACGTGTCCAGAGAACTCGGGGCACCTCAAATTCGTGTTGGCGGTGGAACTGGCCCCGTGACGGTTCTTGGTCGTCGCGGTATGCCGGGTGGATGAGGTATGCGCAGGGGGGTGGCCTGACGCCTCGCGAGCAGCGGGCGCGGGAACGGATACGACTGGAGGCCGGTGCCCGGTTCGCCCGGGGTGAGAGGACCGCGGTGGTCGCCGCGGAGCTGCGGGTGGGTGTGCGGCAGGTGGAGAAGTGGCGCCGGGCGTGGCGTGAGGGCGGTCCGGACGCGTTGCGGTCGGCGGGGCCGATGTCGGTGGAACGCCTCTCGCCCGCACAGTGGGAGCGGCTGGTGCGCGAGTTGGGTAAGGGCCCGTTGGCGCACGGCTGGGACGAGGGTGGGGGCTGGACCCTGGCGCGGGTGAAGACCGTGATCGGCCGGTTGTTCCGAGTCGGTTACACCGTGCAGGGGGTGTGGCTGCTGTTGCGCCGGCACGGCTGGTCGTTGCAGGTCCCGGCGCATCGGGCGATCGAGCGTGACGACGGGGCGGTCGGGGTGTGGCACGAGGAGGTGTGGCCCTGGGTAAAAGACTCGCGGCGGACCTGGGCGCCGTCATCTGCTTCGAGGACGAAGCGGGCCAGGGGCTGAGACCACCGAAAGGGCGCAGCTGGGCGCCACGCGGTCAGACCCCGGTGTTCACCGTGCGCGGACGCCGCGCGGGTTGGGTGTCCATCGCCGGGGTGCTGTGTTTCAAGCCCGGCGATCGGCCGCGTCTGCTCTACCGGCTGCGTCTGTGGCATGGCCGCAAGGGCGAGCGGCGCGGCTTCACCTGGGCCGACTACCGGGACCTGATCGTGGCGGCCCACAACCAACTCCACTCTCCGATGGTGTGGATCTGGGACAACCTCAATGTCCACAAGACACACGAGCTGACCGACTTCATCACCGCCAACCGGGACTGGCTGCGGGTGGTGCACCTGCCGTCCTACGCACCGGACCTGAACCCGACCGAAGGAGTGTGGTCGCTGCTCAAACGGTCGCTGACCGACTTCGCCGCGGCCGACCTCGACCACCTGGTGCGCGTGGTGAAACGGAAACTCAAGAAGATCCAGTACCGCCCCGACGTGCTCGACGGCTGCCTCGCCCAGACCGGACTGACCCTCACGACGACAGCACGATCACGCCAACCGCCATCGCTCTTTTAACCTCTGTACCCGCATCGACTACCCCTATCGGCCGCGTGCCACCCGATCAGGTGGTCAAGGACAACGCGACCGGTAACGTCGAGGACAGCCCCGCCTTCGACGCCACCGCCAGGGCCTGGATTTCCACGAGTCGCTGGAGGACATGTCCGCGCGTGGACGTGCCCCTGACCATGTCGCCCACCCTGAGCAGCCGCAGCGGCAGGCGGGTCACCGTCGTGGCCGAGGACGGCGCGGACGCCACCATCCTGTCCAGCCGCGGCGCGTTGCCGGTGCGCGAGCACGACGCCAACCCCGAACGCCTCACCCTCACCACCCGACTGCTGCGCGAGGCCATCCCCGCCGACCTCGACGTCGGCGACCGGCTCTCACCGGCCTGCGGCGTGCTGGACTACCGCTACGGCACCTACGAGATCGCGGCCACCTACCGCGTGGCGCCGCTGCCCGCGCCGCACCTCGACCGGGAAACAGCCAGGCCCGCGCAGGCCGACGAGCTGGCCATCGCCACGTTCAACGTGGAAAACCTCTCCGCGGTCTCGCCGCAGGAGAAAGTCACCGAACTGGCCCGCACCATCACCACCAACCTCTCCTCCCCAGGCCTGATCGTGGTGGAGGAGATCCAGGACAACGACGGACCGACCGACAACGGCGTCACCGCCGCCGACAGAACCTGGCGCACACTGATCGACGGCATCACCGCCGTCGGCGGTCCCCGCTACGACTACCGCCAGATCGACCCGATCAACAACACTGACGGCCCCCTCAGCCTCAGCCCCGGCCGGATCGAACCCACCGACCCCGCCTTCACCGAGACCCGTAAATCCCTGGCCGGCGAGTTCGTCTCCCGCGGCACCCGGCTGGTGGTCGTGGCCAACCACCTGTCGGCCAAGCGCGGCGACGACCCGATCCTGGGTCGCTTCCAACCACCCCGCACCCCCAGCACCGAACGCCGCGCCCGGCAGACCGCGGTCCTGGCCGACTTCGCCCGCCAACTGCTCCACCGCGACCGGAACGCGCGGCTGGTGCTCGCCGGCGACTTCAACGACACCGAGTACTCCGCACCGTTGCGCACCCTGCGGGAGCTGGGGTTGACCGACCTGCCCGCCACGCTGCCCGAAGCCGAGCGCTACACCTACCTCTACCAGGGCAATGCCCAGGTCCTCGACCACATCCTGCTCAGCCCCGCCCTGACCGCAGGCCGCCACGACTACGACATCGTCCACGTCAACGCCGAATTCCACGACCAGGTCAGCGACCACGACCTCCAGACAGTCCGGCTACACGTCCCCTGACCCGTCCGGTCGCGACCGGAGCAGAGGCGGTCACCCCGGTCCATGCTCGGCCAGCCCAGGCCCGCCGTACACGATCAGCGTCCCGCATCTGGAAGTCACAGCCCGTCAGCGACATACGAGACTCGGGCAAGCCGAATAAAAACACATACCTAGTCATGTAAAGTCCCTGATCAAGAAGTGTGCTCCCCGCGCGAGCGGGGGTGGTCCCTCCCGGTGACGTCGTACCCGATCACCCACCCGGTGCTCCCCGCGCGAGCGGGGGTGGTCCGCGGTCACGCATGGGTCGGTCACCTCCAGACAGGTGCTCCCCGCGCGAGCGGGGATGGTCCCGTCACGCCGCCGGTGGAGTGAGTGCCGGTCAGGTACTTCCCTCGCGAGCGGGATGGTCCCCCAGCTCGTTCCACACCCTGCTGCACCCCTGTTGTCGTGCCCGATGCCCGCAGGCGGTTCGCCGGGAGTATCCAGTGCTGTTGCCTGGTCGCAATTTGTGCACAGCGCCCGGCAGCGTCGCTCATTCAGGTTGTCGACGACCCCGCAACACATTCACCCTGTCGATTCCCGACGTCGCCCGCTGCCCCGGCCGACTGCTCGCGCGGACCTGCCCCCGGCCCGCCACCGGTCCTCGCCGAGGTGACCGGCACCCGCCCGCGCCGCCGGCGACACGACGTCGTCCGCCTCACCTGGGCCGGCGCGCCGAGACGGGCTCGTGGAACCATGCACCGCACGTCCGAACCCATCAACCGGCGTGCCCACACCCTCCGCCCCGACCCCGCGGTGGCCGCCGCGGCGTGGGCGGACCCCGCCGCCAGCCGGGACCCGCTGCACCTGATCAAGGACTTCAGCCGCGTGACGGAGTCGCTGGCCGCCGCCGTGCAGGTGATCATCCCCCCGGTACGCGGCGACGAACTGGACAACCCGGAGTCCGCGACCACCTACAGCAGTGCCCTGACCGACCTCGACGGGGCCGCCGCCGGACTGCACGACCTGCACAGCTGGTTCTAACCACGCTCCGACCAGGGCGAAGACGGCGCGTGACGGACGGAGAACACGCGGCGACTGTCGGTACGTCGGTGAGTGGCCGTTGTACCGACCGGCGGGCCCGGCCTGTGCGTCATACGACCCGGTAGCCGCTTGATCGGTCGAGCGGATCACTCGTCCGGGTGGCACCACGGCGCGCGATAGCCAGGTCCGCCGGTACACCCCTCGCAACGGCCGTTCCCCGAGTCCGCTCGGGGACATCCCCGATGCCCTGCGGGGAGCCAGTCCCCTACGGTGCGGAAATGACGGCTGAACGACCAATCCCCGACACCGAGTCCGGCAAGCGCGCGCTCGCCTAGTAGGACTTTGTTAGGTCGAGTCGTGGGACGTGTGGGCGGTGTGATCTTCTTGTCGGGTGAGGCCGGAGGAGATGCATCGGGTTCGCCCGGTGATCGAGGGGTTCGCCGCGGAGATGTTCGGCGGGTTCGCCCGTCGTGACCAGCGGGCGAAGGGCGAGCTGTATCTGCGTGGGCTGTTGTCGGACGGCAAGCGCAAGTCGATGCAGCCGATGGCCGAACGCCTGGGGGTGGACCACCAGCAGTTGCAGCAGTTCGTCACCACGTCGACCTGGGATCACGTTGAGGTGCGGCGCCGTCTGGCGGTGTGGGCCGGCGGGTTCGTGGACCCGGACGCGTGGGTGGTGGACGACACCTCGTTCCCCAAGGACGGCAACGCCTCGCCGGGTGTGGCCAGGATGTACTGCGGTGCGTTGGGCAAGACGGCGAACTGCCAGGTCGGGATCAGCGTGCATGCGGTGACGGACTGGGCGTCGGCGGCGGTGGACTGGCGGTTGTTCCTGCCCGAGTCCTGGGACGACCGGCTGGCCGGCGACCCCGCCGAGGCTGGGGAAGTCCGGGTCCGCCGCGAGCGGTGCGCAATCCCCGAGCAGGTGCGGCATCGGGAGAAGTGGCGTCTGGCGCTGGACATGCTCGACGAGATCACCGACGACTGGGGATCGCCGCGCCGTCCGGTCGTCGCGGACGCCGGCTACGGCGACACCACCGCTTTCCGCCTCGGCCTGACCGACCGCGGCCTGACCTACGTGCTGGCCGTGCACTCCAACACCACCGCCCACCCGGCCTCGGCGATGCCCGTGACGGCCGACTACGGCGGCATCGGCCGCCGACCGGTACCCCGCTATCCCGAACCCGCGGCGGATCTGAAGACCCTGGCCATGAGCGCGGGCCGGGCGGCGGGCCGGTTCGTGGTCTGGCGCCACGGCTCCCACAAGACGGCCGCCAACCCCACCGGCCGGATGCGATCCCGCTTCCTGGCGCTGCGAGTGCGCCCTGCCAACCGCCACATCCCCAAAGCCTCCGACGGCAGCCTCCCGGAGTGCTGGCTGCTCGCGGAATGGCCGCCCGGAGCCGACGAACCCACCGACTACTGGCTCTCGACCCTGCCCGCCGACATCCGCTTGCGAGACCTGGTCAAGCTGGCCAAGATCCGCTGGCGCATCGAGCACGACTACCGCGAACTCAAAGACGGCCTCGGCCTGGACCACTTCGAAGGCCGCTCCTGGCTCGGCTGGCACCGCCACGTCACCCTCGCCTCCGTCGCCCAGGCGATCTGCACCCAGCTGCGCCGCACCCCAAAAGCCCCTGCGCAGGCATGACCCTCTACGCCGTCCTGCGCCACCTCCAACGATTACTCGCTGCCTGGACCGGCACCTGCCACACCTGCCGACAGCCGGTCCAGGCTCCAACACCACTCATAAAACCGCAGGTCAACACCACTTAACAAAGTCCTACTAGGCGCTCGCCCACGGCGAACGCTACCGGGTCCGACTGGACCTGGAGGTCACAGTGGTGGACCGCGACGCCGTGATGTCAGCGGTGCGCGACCGGCTCGCGTCGGTCAGCTTCGGCGACGAGGACACCCGAGCCAGGAGAACCGAACTGCTCGAACAGGACTTCCCGGAGGCGCTGCACTCCATCGTCGACGCGGGCGGCGTCTTCGCCGACGTCAACGCCCTGCACGTGCGATCGGCCCACGTCCAGGTCGAACCCCAAACACCCTGAGCGGCCGGCCGCAGGCAACCTGTGGCCGGCCCCGGACCGACGCGGCGGCCTGCCGGTGGAGGACCGCGTCGTGCTGGTCGACGGCGAGCCGGTGCACAGCACGGGGGTCGAGCACCGGGTGGGCGCCGAGAACCCGGTGGCGCACGCACGCCTGCCTGGAGTGCGACGGCGGTTGGGCGGTGGTCGGCGACCCGGGCGCCCTGGTCGATGCGCTCGCGGCGTGCTGGGTGACCCGGCCGATCCGACGTCGTCGGATCGGGTGGCGGCCGTGGTGGCGAGGGCCCGTGAGCCGCACCTGGAACTGCCCGACGACACGGGTCAGGTGCCCTCGGCAGGCGGTGGGGCGTCCACCAGCTGCACGCGGTCGGTGATGACCAGGGGTTTGTCGGCGGGGCCTTTGATGTGGCCGGGTACGACGGTTTCCTGGTGTTCGCAGTCGCCGGTGGCGTGCAGGTGGGGGTTGAGGCAGGTGTTGCGCCGGTAGGGGCGCACCGGCCAGCGGCGGGTCCACTGCGGTACCCGGCGGTGTTGGGATTGCTGTGCATCCTGGGCGCGGGCCTGGTCGGTGGGGCGGTGTCGGGTGTGCACGCGCACCAGCTGCACGCCGCCGGGGGTGGTGATCCCGTCGCGCCGGTCGCGTTTGAGTGCCCGGCGTGGGCGGTGGAGGGTTTCGGTGTCGGCGAGTTGGGCGGTGCCGGTCTGGGCCATGATCTGCCAGGTGGTGTAGACGACGTGTGCCCAGTGGTGCTCGGTGTCGGGCACGGGGCGTGGCAGTGGCCGGTCGAAGGCCAGCAGCGTCTCGGCCAGGCTGCGCAGCGGCGGCACTCCTTCGCGTCGTTCGATGTCGACCAGTTCGCCGGCGGTGACGGACACCCCGGGGCCGCCGGAGAAGACGGCGTCGGGGGGCAGTGCGTCCCAGCCCTGGCCGCCCGGTGTCCAGAAGGTCAACCACAGGCCGTGGAAGCTCCGTTCGAGCGGGACCGGGCCGTCGGGGGTGGTCCGGTTCCAGCGTGCGGCGGGGATGTCGTCGAGGTGGAGGTCGGCGGTGGTGACCGGTGACCAGGAGACCGCGACGATCGGGGTGGGCATCAGCAGCGTGCCCGGTCGGCAGGCGTTGGGGTAGCCGAGGTTGGCCAGTGACACCGCCGGGTCGAGGTCGCGGCCCCCGATGGGGTGGGCGAAGACCATCAATCCTGCTTCGGCGGGCATGCGGCGGGTCCGCACCGGCTCCCGGGAGGCGGTGTCGGCGGCGAGCGCGAGCGAGGTCATGTCCTCGTCCACCCAGTACAGCTGCGCCTGGCTGAGCCGTTGGTGCTCCAGGCGCGCCACCAGCCCGGCTCCGGTCGCAGCGGTGCGCACGACCAGGTCCGCGGGGCCGTCGATGTCGGGGAACACCATGTTCCGGTTCTGCACCACACGAACGACGAAGTCGAGGTTGTCCTCGTCCAGGACGTGGTCGCGCAACTGCAACCGGACCTCGGGCAGCTCGGTGGCGTTCAACGCCGTCCACCGCGCCACCAGCTCGGGGCGGATGGTCACCACCTGCAGCTCCGTTGCGTTGCGCGGAGACGGGTGTTGGTCATGTGGGTTCCGTTCGGTCAGAGCTGACGCAGTCCCTGCAGGACCCGGTCGAGGAAACCGAGGTAGTCCCCGTCCGGGATCTGTTTGTGTCACAGCGCTCGCAGCGCCGCGGCTCGTTCACGGTCGGCGGCGTCGGCTGTCGTTGTCCGGTAGGGCAGGTGTCCGGGCACGGGCAGGAACCCGGTCGGCGGGCCCGACTCGTGCAGCGGCGGCGGGGCCTGGTCGCCGTGGGCAAGTCCTCACGACGGATCGCTCACCTCGGGTGAGCGACGTGGTGGTGGAAGGCTCACCATCCCGCTCCCTGTGCCCGGCCCTTGCCCAGTCGACACCGGCGACGTGGACGTCCCCCGGATGCCCAGTGCATCCCTGCCGGTACCAGGCGGCCGCAAGAGCAGGCACGTTCCTCCGGCGGACTCGGCGAGGTGCTCACGCCTCGGCAAAGGTGATCACGTCCTCGTCGACGGCGTCCTGGTGGACCTTGCGGTCGTGCCAGTCGGCCCAGCGGGCCAGGACCATGCGGGAGTGGTCGACGGTCAATGCGACCTTGTCGAGCTTGCGCATCTTGGCCTGGAAGGCGTCCAGGGTGACGGGGTCGTCGTGGAAGGCGGTGGCGGTGTCGCCTTCCACGCACACCACCGGTTTGGCCCGCGGGCCCATGGCCATGAACATCCCGGGTCGTTGCAGATCGCCGTCCACGGCAGCGGTCAGGGGAACGACCCGGACGACGGTGTTGTGGGTGTTGGCCAGCAGGGCCAGGTTCAGCAGTTGGTCGCGCATCACCGCCGGGCCGCCCACGACGGTGCGCAGGGTGAGTTCGTGGAGGTAGTAGACCCAGCGTTGCCGCAGGGGCGAGGTCGCCCGCGTCCTGGCCTGTTCGGCGCGCTCGAACCGCAGTGTCGCCGACTGCTCGCTTCCGGTCAGCGCGAACGCGTACTCCCGGGTTTGGGTGGTGGTCGGCACCGTGCACGTCTCGTAGACGGTCACCACCTGGGCGGTGCGCTCGTGCAGCAGCAAACCGGGCGCGGCACCGGCGGGTTCGTGGCCGCGCACGAAACCACCACGGTCGGGAGTGGCCAGGATTTCCCTGACCCGGTCGCACTGCTCTGCGTCCGCCCCGAGGTGGCCCAGCAGCAGGAAGATGTCCTTGTCACTGGTTCCGCGTGTGCCCCGCTCCAGCTTCGACAGCTTGCCCGGCGACCAGCCCAGCACCTTGAGCAGATCGCGGAAGCCCACCTCGGAGCCCTTGCGGATCTGCCGCAGTGTCGCGCCCAACTCCCGGCTGAACGCGTCGCTGGGCCGGGAGTCCCCGAACCCGACGGTGGCTTCTTTCGTGCTCACAGACAACAGTCCTCACTCCTACAGCCGACACGTCGGCATCGGTTCTTCTACGACACGGCGGGGACCGGGGATCTCATCGGACGGCGACGAAACAGTCGTCCCGTCGCGCATCGGCTTTCCCGCTCACCTCTCCCCCGCGGTTCTCGGCGCGCCGCCGTCTCCGGGCTCGTGCCGGGGCGCCAGCCGCAGGGGGACGGGGGTGTGTTCCTTGAGGGAGATGGCCCGGCAGGCGATCAGGTCGCGTGTGTCCCGCGCGTCGAGGGCCAGCTCGGCCACGGCGCTGATCCTGTCGCGGTAGTCGCCGACGACGGCCGGGTCGTCGTGCACGACCGTGGCGTTGTCGGTGTCGCTGTAGACCATCGGCCGCAGCGGGGCGTCGAAGGTCAGCATGGTGGCCGGGCGGCGCAGGGCCGTCTGTCCTGCGCGTTTCATGGGGATCACCCGGACGGTGAGGCCGGGCAGGTCGGTCAGGGCGACCAGGTGCAGCAGCTGCTCGTGCACCACGGTCCTGTCACCCACGACCAGGTGCAGGGCCGTCTCGTGCAGGTAGATCACCACACCACACCCCCGGGGTGTGTGGGCGTGCAGCTCTCTGGTGCGGGCGGCGCGGATCCGGGCGATGTCGCGGTCACCGGTCAGCGCGGCGGTGTAGTCCTGGGTCTGGGCCAGGTCGGGCATGCCCACGGGGTCGTAGGTGGTGACGGTGCGGGCGCGGCGTTCGTGCAGCCGGACCGTGGTCAGGGCGTCGACGCAGAGGTCGTGGACGCGCACGAAGGTGCCGGTGTCGGGTTCGGCGGCGATGGCCAGGATGCGCTCACGGATTGCCTGGTCGGTGCCGTAGCGGTCCAGCAGGGCGGCGATGTCGACGTCACCGGCGCCGCGGCTGCCGGCCTCCAGCTCGGTCAGCCTGTCCGGCGACCACCCCAACTCCGCGCTGACCACGCCGATGGACGCCTGCGCCCTCTCGCGAGCCCGACGCAGTTCCTCACCCAACTCGCGGCTGTGAGCGGTGCTCGGACGGGGTGGCTGCTGGTGATGGATGGTCACGGTCGTCCTCGGCAGTGGTGGTGACAGTGGCGTGATCGGATGGACGGGCACTTTTGGCGTTGGTCGGGCGGCGGGAGCGGCGGGGACGGTCACGGGCCAGCCGGTCACGCCGCCTGCCGACCGGTACGAAACGGGACGGCGAGCAGCGGGTGGGCCGGGTCGCGGTTGACGGCCAGGGCCACCGGGGTGCTCGCGTCGTCGGCGCCACCGCCGTCGCCGAGACCGGTGCCGTCGGGGCGGGTGTCGACGGCATCGGCGGCCCGCCAGTGCGAGGCCCGCACGACCGGTCCGTCCAGGTCCCACCCCGCCGCGCGGACCATGCCGGCCAGCCCGCGTTCCGCGTCGGGACTCGCGGTGGTGGCCGCCCGCAGCGGCGCCGAGAGCACCAGCAGCGAGCCCCGTGGCGTCACCGCACGCCAGTCCCGCAACAACGTCACCATCTCGGTGTCCTCGTCCACGTGGTCGAGCAACCCCACCGTCAGCAGGCACACCGGCTCGGCCGGCACCAGCAACCGACCCGCCAGCACCGCGGTCCACGCCGCCCAGGGCACGAGCGCATCCGCACCCACCACCTCGCGCCGCCCCCGGCCCTCGCCCGCCCGGCCGTCCCACGTGCCGGTGCGGCACGCCTGGGACAGCAGGAGCCGGGACAGCTCCAGCAGCATCGGATCGGACTGCACGTAGACCACCACCGCGGGACGGGAACCGCGGTCGAGGACTTCGTGCGGCGCCCCCAACGCCGGAACACCGGTACCCACATCGACGAACACACGCAAACCTGCACGCCGCGCGTACTCCACCGCCCGGCCCAGGAAGTACCTGTCCTCCAGCGCCGTACGACGAACCCCCGGATTGTCCAACGACCACCACCGGGCCAGATCACGATCGGCCTGCACGTGATAGCCGCCGCCCAGCAGATAGTTCACCGCCCGCGCCGGATGCGCCGACACCGACCCGACCACAGCGGAATCCGCCCGCGACCACACCGCCCGCCCCAGCGGCCCGGACACCCCCGCGGAGTCCATCGGCGTCGACGCGCCGCCGACGGCATGAACATGGAGTTGCGGTGTCATCGGCCCGCCGCTCCGCACGACGCCACCGGCTCGAACGGCGCCACCGCGGCCAACCCGACCACACCGTCCCAGTCCAGGCTCTCGTCCCGCAGCAACTCGACCATCAACCACCCGACCGCGAGCGCACCCCGACCCACCCCACCACCGTGTTGCGGCAGCAGTCCGTCACCGGCCAGACCGAACTCGGCGACCAGAGCACGCAGCGAATAGTCCGGCAGCCCGCGGCGCAGACGCTGGGCCAGCAACAGCGTGTCCAGCACCACGACCGGCCGCCACGCCGGCAAGTGCTCGGCCAGCATCCGGTAGGAGGTCGGGGCGTCGTGCACGACCACGACCCGACCGGTCAACACCGGCTCCACCTCACGCGCGACCCCATGCCACAACGGCGCACGCCGCACCGCACCGTTGTCGATACCGTGCACCGCCGTCGCCGCCGGAAGGATCACCGTCTCCGGACGCACCAACCACGACCGCAACACCGGACCACCACCCGACACGGGCACATCCAGCACCGACACCGACACGATCTCCGCCGGCACACCCCCATTACCCTCGACACCCACCACCGCCACAGCACACCCGGCCAAAGCAGCGGGAACACGAAAAGTCACGACACCTCCATTACAATTGGTCGCATAGGCGGACGCAAGGCGATTGCGGATATCGACCGCAAGCCAAACGAACATTGTCGACCGAAGCCAGGAACAAAATCGGCAAGTTCGCGGAAATATTGCGGCAGCCGTCCCGTCGATAGGCGGCACGCACACCGCTAAGCAGCGGCAGCATGAAACTCAGCAGCGCGATGACCGCCCCGAAAAAGCCCGCCAATGAACATATACGATACCGAACATGTCACCGATACGTGTCTACCCGACTGCTCCAGGAACTAATTTCAAAAATTTCGTGTCGTGACGGCATTATCTAGCGAGCACAATTTCCCCATGGCCGCATCGCGCGGTAAGCATCGGTCTATCGACGTGGCACCGTGCGACAGCCAACCTGGCCACGATTCTGGATGTGGCTTCGTTCAGGATTGCGGCAACGGCGAACCGGTTCATGTGTGCGACGCTAGATCGAGTTGGCGACGATCTTTTGCCACCGTGTCAAAGTCACCCGACCGGGCTAGACAGGCAGGCCCGCCCGGTATGCCATGCCCCGAAGCTCACGGCCGACGGCGTCCCGACGCGCCTTGGTCAGCAGTTCGGCCAGCACCGAACGCATGAACGGGTGCCGGTGGATACGGGCGGGACTGATCTGCTCGGCGCGGCGCAACATCACCACGGCATCGTCGTGGCGGCGCGGCAGCCTGGCCAGCGCCCGTCCGTACTCCCGCCAGTACGCCGCCCGACGGGTCGGAGACGGTAGCTCGGCAGGATTCACCGTGGTGGCGATTCGGGCGGCTTCAGCATGGTTGCCGGCCTCCAATGCCACCGACATGCGCCACACGGCCACGTTGGCGGAGTTGAACCCGAACCACAGCGGATCGTCTTCACCGTCCACCGCGGCAGCCAGATCCGCAGCCTGGTCAAGCGCAGCGGCACGCTCTGATCGCTCACCACTAGCGGCAGCGACCAACGACGACGTGAGCGTCAGCATCCCCGTGACCGACAGCGATGCCGGTTCAGCGGTCCCCGGGACGTTCTCGACGAGCTGCCGCCCGGCCATGTCGAACGCGCCCGCGGCGAGCAGTCCGTGCGCGGAGCCGAACGCCGAGACGGCGCAAAACACCGGATCATCCAGCCGCTCGGCGGCCTGCCTGCCCAGGGTCACCGCCTGCCACGCCAGGTCTACGCTCGCACCGATGTCCGTCAACCACGCTTGCGTACCCTGAATCTGCAGCAGCACCAGCAGTCGCAGCACATGTTCAATCTCGCGGTTGGCGTTCAGCGTGGTGTGGAGATCCTGGATGAGGCCGGGGAGGTCGGCGCCGACCTCCGTGTAGCGACACCTGCGTTGAGCCTCCATCAACCGCCCTACACGTACCTCCAACACCTCGGCCGGCACGACTTGGCCGCGTGGATCGCCCATGCTGACCGCAAGCAGCGCCAGGCGCACCGCGGCCAGAGCCCGGTCCTCCTCCACATGGCCGGGCGGCGCCACCGCAGCACCGGTGATGTCGGTCGGCGCGACCTCCAGCGCATCGGCCAACGCCTTGATCAGCGAACGCCGGTCCAGCGCCCGTGCGCCCGACTCCAGCCGGGACAGGTAGGACAAGGAGATGCCCGCACGGTCCGCGACAACCGCAAGGCTCTTGCCTTTGGCATGGCGAATCTGCCGCAGCCTGCGACCGAGGTCAGCCCCATCCTCGTGCATGGTCCTACCTCTTTGCCGGTGCCTCGCCTCCGACGCCCCCGCTCGTCGACCGGGGGACCTTCACCTCAACGAACAGGCACCCACCAGCATACTCCGACATGCCCATGTTGATCACTCATAACATACGCCGACCAGCGCAGACACACATGATCAACAATCTCGCAACACCCGGCACACCCACTACCACCACACCAGCCGTCACGACTCCACACCCGGCAAGCACCGCTCAGCAGGATGGTTCCCCATACCGCGAAGCGGCCGCCCGCTTCGCGACCTTCTCCGTGCGGACGGCTTCGAGGAGATGCACGCCAACCCGATCTCGCCCAAGCCGTACCTCCCCTGCAAGTAAGGATGGATCGACTACGCAGGGTCAGCCAGCCAGATCCGCTCACCTCACAGCACAGCACGCTCCACCGCAGCCGTACCTGCCCTTCGCGGGCATCGACGAACGGCCAGCATCCTCGATCGAGTCACACGCCAGCGGAACCCCAGTCTCCCGAACACATCGGAGGTCGCCGATATACGAGACTGGAACGAACCGAATAAAAACGCGCAGTTCGACCTGTAAAGTTCCTGGTCAAGAAGTGTGCTCCCCGCGCGAGCGGGGGTGGTCCGGACCAAGACCAGCAGGAAGGACCAGCGGCATGGTGCTCCCCGCGCGAGCGGGGGTGGTCCTCGTGGAAGGTGCGCACGGCGACCGGCATGGCGTGCTCCCCGCGCGAGCGGGGGTGGTCCGTCGGCCTCGATCAGGTCCCAGTGGCGGAGGAAGTGCTCCCCGCGCGAGCGGGGGTGGTCCGGGTGCGGTCCCGCACACGTGGGCGCAGATTGCGTGCTCCCCGCGCGAGCGGGGGTGGTCCAGGTGGGACTCGGAGATGTTGGGCACCAGCACGTGCTCCCCGCGCGAGCGGGGGTGGTCCCTCGTGGTCGACCACCGGTGCGTCGTCGACCATGTGCTCCCCGCGCGAGCGGGGGTGGTCCGTTGAACGCGTCCTCGATCACGTCGCCGGAGAAGTGCTCCCCGCGCGAGCGGGGGTGGTCCCGTGTCATCGGCGTTCACGAAGCGGCTCCCGGAGTGCTCCCCGCGCGAGCGGGGGTGGTCCCCGGCTGCCGGGGCTCCCGCTGCGCTTGGTCACGTGCTCCCCGCGCGAGGGCGGGATGGTGCAGCGGAAGACCACCAATTGGTTACCGGCAAGCGGAGATGGTCCGAGTACAGGTTCACCGGCCCCGGCTTGGGCCACGTTTTGCCTACGCAAACGAGGATGGCGTGCTCACGGGTGCAGATGCCCGATGCCGTCAGAGCGCTCTCCGCGTAGGCGGGGGTGGTCCCAGGCTGAGGGGGTGAAGGTCGAGCTGATTGACGTGGTGGTCCCAGTGTCAGCGGGATGGTCCGGCGTCCGCGTTGAGTAACGCACAGTCCGACCAAGCGCTTCCCGTGCGAACGGTAGGCAATCCGGATAGATCCCCACAATCAAGCTTCATATGGGATCCGTAGGAGCTTCGCGACGTCTCCATCACGACCAGGGCGCTGATTCACAGCCCGGATACCCCCGGTGTCGGGTCGGGTGACTATCGACGGCCTGTGCCACGCTCGCACGGCAAGGAAGGAGGCACAGTGGCGTCAACCCAGGAGGTGGCCGCACAGGTCCGAGCCGCATGCGCGAAGGGCGAGAAGGCACGCACGGCGTTGGAGCGGGCCGAAGACCTGGCCCAAGAGGCACACGACATGCTCGCCCGCGCGTTGGAAGGCGCACGGCACCTCGAAACGGACGGGGCACAGATACTGTCCGCGCTCACCGGAGTCATGGACGCGTGCAAAGGCCATTACTGGCCACTGCTCAACGAAGCAGTGAAAGCCGCCCAAAGCTACGCAGACCACCTGGCGACTCCAGCCATTCCCGAGCCAGACCCGGCCGCTCGGCCCTCGCAACCACCCCTGGCCCGACCGGCCGCACCCGGCGAGCCGCCCGTAATCCCGCCCGAACGAATCGAGATGCTATTGAGTCGAAAGTGATTGGTTGCCTGTAGGCTGACTGGATGGTTGAGGTCGAGGGTGCGCACCGGTTGTCGCCTGCGGAGCAGGAGGTGCTGCGTCTGCGGGTGGTTGCGGCGTTGGAGTCCGGGCGGGTCGAGGACTACAAGCAGGCGGCGGAGGTGTTCGGGGTCTCCGAACGCTCGGTGGGCACGTGGTGGCGTGCTTACCGGCGGGACGGTCGCGACGGCCTGGCGACCCGCAAAGGACGGCCCGGCCCCGCCGAACTGATCGACGCGGAGGATCGGGGCACGTTGTTCGCGGCGATGGCCGACTACACGCCCGAGGAACTGCTGATCGGCGGCCCGTTGTGGACCCGTCAGGCGGTGGTCGAGCTGATCCGGCTGGTCGTGGGCGTGGACATGACCGAGCAGGGTGTCGGGTTGTGGCTGCGTCGCCACGGGTTCACCCCGCAGCGCCCGGCGCGGCGGGCCTATGAGCAGCAGTCTGCTGCGGTGCGTGCGTGGCTGGACGAGGAGTATCCGGCGATCGAGGCACGGGGGAAGGCCGAGGGCGCGGTGATCGCGTGGGTGGACCAGTGCGGGCTGCGCTCCGACACCGCGCCGCCCGGCCGGTCCTGGGCGCCCGAGGGTCGCACGCCGATCGTGCGGGTGACCGGGAAACGCCTGCGGGTCAACGTCATGTCCGCGGTCGCCTCCCGCGGCGCGTTGTGGTTCACCGTGTTCACCGAGCGCTTCACCGCGACCGTGTTCACCACGTTCCTCGACCGCGTGGCGCGTCAGGCCGGCCGGAAGGTGCACGTCATCGCCGACCGGCACCCGGTTCACCGGAGCAAGGCCGTCCGCGCCTGGCTCGAGGACAACGCCGACCGGGTCGAGTTGCACCTCATGCCCGGCTACAGCCCCGAACTCAACCCCGACGAACTGCTCAATGCCGACCTCAAACGCAACGTCAACGCCTCACGAGCCCACACCGTCGACCGACTCGCCCACGAGACCCGACGCTTCCTGCGCCGCCGCCAGCACCAGCCGCACATCGTCCGCGGCTACTTCCGGGCACCGCACGTCCGCTACACCGACATGTAGGCAACCGAACACTTTCGACTCAATAAGACGCGAGCTACCCCCGCCCGTGGAGCCCGGAACCGGGCAGCGGACGCACGGCCGGTGGATCGGCCCGGACGGCCAGGCCCAACCGATCGTCAGCGGACGCGACGCCCGTTCCAAACTCGTCAACGAACAGCTGGCGGACAAGGGATGGGCGGAGGGCACCGCCCGATCCGGCGACGTTGAGATGAAACTGGCCGCACACATGGCCGCGAACGGGATCGAACACGCCACGATAGTGATCAACCACGTGGTGTGTAAGGGAAAACTGAACTGCGACACCCTGGTGCCGATCCTCCTCCCGGACGGGGCCACACTGACCGTGTACGGGATCAACACCAAAGGAACGCGCACCCGCACCCGCTATACAGGAGGAGCACAGCCGTGGTGGACCTAGAGGTTTGGTACGACGAGGACCAGAACGACGCCGTGATCGTCCGCACTCCGGCCGAGCTGGACGCCGTGTTGGACACCGTGGCCGGCCGGGAAGGCCGCGTCCTCGTGGACCTGTACGTGGTCGGAAACCCCGGCCGCGCGAACTTCAACGTCGGACTGCACGGCCGGGCCGGGCGGGGCGCGCTGTACTACGCCAGTAGCGGACAGAAGTGGTTCAGCACGGAAACCCCCGGCCCCGACTGGAGTGCCGACGAACCGGTCCTGTACTACCTGATGAACTCGGACACCGAGTACCCGGCCGATTCCGAAATCCCGCTGGACGTGGTACGCCGGGCCGCCCACGAGTTCATGACCACCGGAGGCGAACGTCCCACCGCGTCCACCTGGCGAGCCGCCCCGGACTGGTGGTGACCCGATGGGATCGGCGTGCCGTGCCGGACACCGACGAGGCGACGTGGACGGTCACCAGCCACGCCGTGGACACCTCCGACCGGGACCATTTTTCGCCGTCCAGCCGCCACAATCGGCCTGTCACAGGTGTGGTGTCGGGGATCGTGCCGACGTTGAGTCGGCAAGCGGCAAGACCCACCAGGGAGAGGCTGGCCGAACTCCTCGACATGAATGTCGGCACCGTGCAAAACTGGGAGCCGGGACGCCGCCCACTGGCGTGCTCCCCGCGCGAGCGGGGATAGTCCCGACGGGTCGTTCAGCATGCTGCGCATGGGTCCGTGCTCCCCGCGCGAGCGGGGGTGGTCCGTGCGGCAGCGTCGCCGACGCGCATGGCACCCAGTGCTCCCCGCGCGAGCGGGGGTGGTCCCATCTGGCCCGCGAACACGTCCCAGTTGCCATCGTGCTCTCCGCGCGAGCGGGGGTGGTCCGTCCTCCATGTGCTGCGGGCTCCAGGTCCACCGGTGCTCCCCGCGAGCGGGGGTGGTCCGGTCGGGTCGACCGCGTGGGTGGAGAACGAGGCGTGCTCCCCGCGCGAGCGGGGGTGGTCCGTCGCCGAGAGCACCTGGCACCGCGAGCAGCAGGTGCTCCCTGCGCGAGCGGGGGTGGTCCCAACCTGCGCCATACGCCGGAGGTCAACCGTGGGTGCTACCCGCACGAGCGGGGGTGGTCCCCGCTCGGGGCCGACCAGACGCCAGGCTGCGGGGTGCTCCCCGCGCGAGCAGGGGTGGTCCGGTCAGGGGCGGAGCGTCGTCGGGCGCTGGATCGTGCTCCCCGCGCGAGCGGGGGTGGTTCGCTTCCGGCGCCAGGACGTGGGACGCGGCCGGGGTGCTCCCCGCGCGAGCGGGGGTGGCCCCATATCGAGTTGCCCCGCGATCTAGGTCGGGTCGTGCTCCCCGCGCGAGCGAGGGGTGGTCCGGTGCTGGGCGCGTGGTGGAACGGCACCAAGCGGTGTGGCGGGCACCCCTTCTCGACCTCCTGCCGCAGGGTTCGCGACTGGATACACAGCTGTTCGGCCGCCTGGTCGTAGCTGTAGAGCGCGAGGAGATTGTTGCCGGAGTTGCCGAGGAAGGGGACGGCCGGGGCCTTGGGTGTTCATTTTCTGTTGTCTGCCAACGGTGTTACACGGTGGTACCCGTCCGCTCTGAGCCGCGTGAAGCCACCCCGGCCACGTGTTGACCACTGCTGTCCACCACTGTCACACCACGGCGCGATCACCAGTGCGGGGCGTCACCGGTGGCTCACCGAACGTGACACTGTGGGGCCGGGGGAAGGGAGCGGTACTGATGGCGTCAACCCGGGACGTGGCCGCACAGGTCCGGGCCGCGTGCAAAAAAGGCACGAGAGCATGGACCGCGCTCGAACAGGCGGAAGACCTGGCCGGGGATGCCCATGACATGTTGGCTCGCGCGCTGGAAGGTGCGCGTCACCTCGAATCGGACGGAGAACAGGTGCTGGCCAAGTTCCAGAGGGTGATGGATGCCTGCAAGGGCTACCTGTGGCCGCTGCTGAACGAAGCTGTGAAAGCCGCCGAGAATTACGCGGACCGCCTGGCGACCGAAGGCACCTCCGCCCCGACACCAACCGCCCAGCGGCCCACACAGCCACCCCGGACACAGCCACCGCAACGACCTCCGACCCGCCGAGCCGAACCGGATGACCCGCCCGTGATCCCGCCCGAACGGATCGAGGCGCTACGGCGGGAATTGCCACCGCCCGTGGTACCCAGGACCGGACAAAAGACGCACGGCCGGTGGATCGGCTCGGACGGCACCGTTCAGCAGATCATGAGCGGACGGGATGCGCGTGCGGACCTGGCAGACCAGCAGCTGGCAGCGAAAGGAATGCCCGGTCAAACCGTGCGTTCCGGTGACGTGGAAATGAAGTTGGCCGCCGACATGGCCGTGAACGGAATCAGACACGTGACCGTGGTCATCAACCACGTGCCGTGTAAAGGCCGGTGGAACTGTGGGCCTTCACCCCGGATGTTGGACACGGGGTTATGCGGCGTGGGTCAGCGTAGTCGGTGTCGGTAGCAGGCTGTTTTCGTAGTCGATCGGGGAGG
>NZ_JBHWIE010000114.1:0-21689 GCF_042732085.1 Actinosynnema sp. NPDC059797 | reverse complement strand
ACGCGTGGCTGACCATGCCACCGCTGCCGCTGGAGTACCAGGGCCCGGTCGCCATCGGGCACTTCCTCGACGCGGTCGCGCTGCGCGACGGCCGCCGGTACGCGCTGGTCCCCACGCGGGCGAACGGCCAGCCGGCGTTCGGCTGCTACCTGCGCGACCCGCGGACCCCGATCCTGCACGCGCACGGGGTGATGGTGCTGACCCTGTCCGGTGACCGGGTCGGCGCGGTGACGCGGTTCGTGGACAACTCGCTCCTGCCGGCGTTCGGGCTGCCCCGGTCGCTGCGCGGGCGGGGTTCGCGATGAGGACCGCCGAGGGGAGGATGACGCCCGGGCAGGTCTGGGTGCTGGGGCTGGCGTCGGCGGCGTCGTTCATGATGTCGCTGGACGCGCTGGTCGTGACGACGGCGCTGGGCGCGATCCGGCAGGACCTGGCGGCCTCGTTGGAGTCGCTGGAGTGGACGGTCAACGCCTACGGCTTGGCGTTCGCGGTGCTGCTGCTGACCGGGGCGGCGCTGGGCGACAGGTTCGGTCGCCGCCGGGTGTTCGTCGCCGGCCTGGCGCTGTTCACCGCCGCGTCGGTGGCCTGCGCGGTGTCGCCGGGCATCGGCGCGCTGATCGCGTCGCGGGCGGCGCAGGGGGCCGGGGCGGCGATGGTGCTGCCGTTGTCGCTGACGCTGATCAGCGCGGCGTTCCCGCCGCGGCAGCGGGGCCGGGCGATGGGCCTCTACATGGGGATCACCGGCCTGGCGACGCTCGGCGGCCCGTTCGTCGGCGGGGTGATCGCCGAGGGGCTGGCCTGGCAGTGGATCTTCTGGTTGAACCTGCCGCTGGGGCTGGCCACGATCGCGCTGGCGGTGCGGCGGGTCGACGAGAGCACCGGTCCGGCCACCCGGTTCGACCTGGTGGGTGTCGTGCTCGCGGCGCCGGGGGCGTTCGGCGTCGTCTGGGGCCTGGTGCGCGGGAACGCGGCGGGCTGGGGCAGCGCGGAGGTGCTGGGCGCGCTGGTGCTCGGTGTCGCGCTGGTGGTCGCCTTCGTCCTGTGGGAGCGGCGCGCGGAGGCGCCGATGCTGCCGATGCGGTTCTTCCGGGTGCGGGCGTTCGCCGCGGCCAACGCGGCGAACTTCTGCGTGTTCGCCTCGCTGTACGGGCCGCTGTTCTTCCTCGCCCAGTACTTCCAGGTGGTGCACGGCGAGGGGCCGCTGGGCGCGGGGCTGCGGCTGGTGCCGTGGACCGCGACGCTGATGGTGTGCGCGCCGGTCGCCGGCGCGTTGGCCGACCGGTACGGCGAGCGGGGGTTCGTGGTCGGCGGGCTGGCGCTCCAGGCCGTCGGCGCGGGCTGGCTCGCGGTGGCCTCCGGTGCCGGCACGGGGTACCCGGAGCTGCTGCCCGCGCTGGTCGTCAGCGGGGTCGGGTTGACCATGGCGATGCCCGCGGCGCAGAAGTCGGTGGTGGGCGCGGTGCGGCCGCAGGAGGTCGGTCAGGCGTCCGGCGCGTTCATGGTGCTGCGGATCCTCGGCGGGGTGTTCGGCGTCGCGGTCGCGGTGGCCGTCTTCGCGGGCGCCGGGGGTTACGCGTCGGCCGGGGAGTTCGGCGACGGGTTCGCGGCGGCGATGGGCGCGGTCGCCGCGATCGCGGTCGTGGGCGTGGTGGCGGCGCTCGGGATGCCAGCCGCGTCACCGCGGTCGGCGGGTGTCGCGTCCGGGGCGCGCTGACCGGTCCGGCGGGGCCCCGGGGCGCGCGTCACAGGACGGTGGCGAGCCGCTCCGGGGTCTGCCCGGCCGCGGGGATGAGCACGGCGCTGTCCAGGCCGGCGGCGAACAGCTCGGCCAGCCGCGCCCGCACGTCGTCGGGGGTGCCGACCAGCGCCAGTTGCCGCACCCACTCCTCGGGCAGCCGGCGCGCGAACTCCTCGCGGCCGCCGCACTCCCGGCGCAGCGCCGCGAACTCGTCGGCGAACGGCAGCGGCGCCAGGTGCGGCGCCCAGTCGGGTTCGCCGATCCACGCCAGGCCGTCCCGGACGGCCTCGACCGCCACCGCCCGGTCGGGGTCGACGGCGGCCGCGTTGTAGCCCACGAGCCGGTGCGGACCCGGCGCGCCGATCTGCCCGAGGGCGGTGCGCACGTACTCCGGGGTGGTCGGCTCGGCCAGGACCGTGCCGTCGGCGACGCGGCCGGACAGGGCCAGCGACCTCGGGCCGCGCACCCCGGCCAGGACCGGCGGCACGTGCTCGGGCAGGCACGCCCCCTCCAGCCGGACGCCGTCCAGCGCGACCAGTTCGCCCCGCTCGACCGCTTCCCCGCGCAGCAGGCCCTTCACCGCGCGCAGGTACTCCTCCAGCAGCGTCAGCGGGCTGGCCGGCCACGCGCCGACCGACCGCATCCAGGCGGGCATGCCGTGCCCGATGCCCACGTCCACGCGGCCCGGGAACAGCCGGGCCAGCGTGGCGACCTCCATGGCGGCGAACGCCGCGTTGCGCGCGCCCACCGGCAGCAGCCCGATGCCGACCCGGATCCGGCCGGTCGCGGCCAGCACCGCCGCGGCCTGGGCGATCCCGCCGTGGAAGCCCAGGTCCTCCACGACCCACAGCTCGTCGAACCCCAGTTCGTCGGCGCGGCGCGCGTAGGGCAGGACCTCCGCGCCGTCGAGGTCGCGGGGCAGCATGATCCCGATCGATCCGGCACGAGTCACGGCGGCTCCCTCGGTTGGCGCGGACTTGATCATAACCGCGGGTCCGGGCGGGCTCGCGGGCCCCGGCGGGTCCGGCGCCGACCCGCGTGGAAAAAAACCGGTACGGGGTGCACGCGCCGGCGAACACCTGCACCATCTGATCATGCGCAGTTCACTTTTCGACCACGCGGAGAGATCCGTCGAGCCCGGCAGCTTCCAGCTCCAGAACAGCCGCATGCTCAAGGTGGACCTCACCGGCAGCGGCGGGTTCTTCTTCGCCAAGCAGGGGTCGATGGTTGCCTACCAGGGCGACGTCGACTTCGCCTACGAGGGCAGCGGCGGCCTCGGCAAGCTGTTCAAGAAGGCCCTCACCGGCGAGGGCATGTCGCTGATGAAGGTGTCGGGCAGCGGCGACGTGTTCCTCGCCCAGGACGCCGACGAGGTGTTCATCCTCCACCTGGAGGACGAGGGCGTGACCGTCAACGGCAAGAACGTGCTGGCGTTCGAGAGCACCCTCAAGTGGGACATCAACCGCGTCGAGGGCGCCTCGATGCTCAGCGGCGGCCTGTTCAACACCACGTTCACGGGCACCGGCTCGCTCGCCGTGACGGCGTTCGGGACGCCGGTCGTGCTGGACGTGGACGTGCCGACGTACGTCGACATGCAGTCCGCGGTCCTGTGGTCCACCTCGTTGCAGTCCTCGATCCGCAAGACGGCGAAGCTCGGCGCGGTCATCGGGCGGGGTTCGGGTGAGGCGTACCAGCTCGCGCTGTCCGGGCGCGGGATCGTCGTCGTGCAGGCATCCGAGGGGCACCCGCAGCCGCAGACCCAGTGACGGGCGCGCTCCGCGGGGGGCCGTCCCCCGCGGAGCGCCCCGGGGTCAGAGCGGGATGTAGACGCCGAAGTCGCGGGCGGCGGTGCGGAAGTCCTGGAAGCCGATCCGCGAGCCCGCCGCCCTGGTCACGGTGCCCTTGGCGATGACGCCGCCGGCCGACGAGGGGCCGTAGACGGGGCCGCCGCTGTCACCGGGCCGCGCGGAGGTCCGGCCGTTCACCTGCTCGCCCTCCACGAGGTCCTCGCGGTCGGCGTAGAAGAAGAGGACCTTGATGTCGCAGACCGGCGCGCCGGTGGCGCGGGCGCTGGTGACGCCGGACTGGCACAGGTACTCGCCGGTGTAGACGTCGCCCCAGCCCCGGACGACCTCGGTGGAGTTGCCGTCCCCGCCGCCCACGTACTGCCGGTTCACCACGTTGCCCGTGGGGATCAGCATGATGTCGTGGTCGGCGTGCTTGGCGCCCGCCGTGCCGATGTGCTCGCCGGTGGGGTCGGTGACGCGCGTGCCGGGGTTGCCGCAGTGGCCCGCGGTGAGCAGGAACCGGGCGTTGTCGCCGTTGCGGACGGCGAACCCGGACGTGCAGGCCGCGTTGCCCAGGACGATGGTCGCGCCGCCCTTCCACGGCGGTGAGTCGTCCTGCCGGGACACCGGGGCCAGCGGCTCCTCCACGACGGTCCGCACCGGCACGTCGACGCGCAGGGCGCGGGTCGCGGCCTCGGACGTGGCGCCCAGGACGAGGCCGCTGCCGTCGGCGGGCACCTTGATCGCGTGCACGCCGGGGCCGCGCCGCGCCTGGACGACCTCGGCGGCCTCGCGCAGCTCGGCGTTGGAGTGGCGGGCGGCCCGGAAGGCCACCGGGGCCTCGCCCCGGGACGCGGCGTCGCGCACGGCGGCGGGCACGTCGCCCTTCCACCACAGCGCGACGTGGTCGTCCTCCAGCACCAGGCCGGCGAACCCGGCGTGCCCGCCGCGCGCCACCTCGGCCTGGATCCCGTCGGCGGTGCGCACCAGCGGTTGCTGGGCGAGCATCCGGTCCCAGGCGGTGACCGGTCCGGCGGCGGCGGGCGCGGCGCTCCCGGCGGCGACGTTCAGGGCCGCGGAGACGACGGCCGCGGCGGCCGTGGCGGTGATCGTCCTTGCTGTCCTCACGAGCGGAACTCCTCTGCGCGGCAGGGTCGGCAGCGGCGGCGGGGTCGGCGGGCGGGTTCCGGGACCTCCCGGGTCAGCGGGGCGGTTCGCGCAGGGACAGCAGCAGGTCGCGGACGGCCGTGGCGGGCAGCCGGCCGTCGCGCTCCACCGCCTCGGGGGCGCGTGGCGCGGAGCAGAGCAGCACGGGCCCGTCCTCGGGCCGGTCGGGCAGCCGGCCGTGGGTGCCGCGCACCGGTGACGGGTCCAGCGGCACGGCCTTCATCGCGTAGCGCAGCCCCACCTTCTTGCGCACCAGGTTGAGCCCGGCCTTGAGCCGGGCGAGGCGGTCGGCCGGGTCGAAGAACAGCTCGGCCGGGTCGTAGCCGGGTTTGCGGTGGATCTCCACGCCCCGGGCGAAGTCGGGGGCGCGGTCGTCGTCCAGCCAGTAGTAGTAGGTGAACCAGGCGTCCGGCTCGGCCACGGCGACGAGTTCGCCGGAGCGCTCGTGGTCCAGGCCGACCAGGGCCTGGCCGGCGCGGTCGAGGACCTCGTCCACGCCGGCCTGCTCCGCGACCACCGCGCGGGCCCTGGCCAGGTCCGCCGGGTCGCGGACGTAGACGTGCGCGAGCTGGTGGTCGGCCACGGCGAACGCCCGCGACGTCCACGGGTCCAGGTACTCCATGCCCGCCTGGGTGTGCACCTCCAGCAGCCCGGCGCGGCGCAGGGCGCGGTTGAGGTCGACCGGGCGGCGGGCGGGGGTGATGCCGTACTCCGACAGCGCGACTACCGTCGCACCGGCCCGCTCGGCGTCGGTCAGCAGGGGCGCGACGACCCGATCCACGTCGCGGGCGGCCCGCACGGCCTCGGGCGAGTCCGGTCCAAAGCGCTGGAGGTCGTAGTCCAGGTGCGGGACGTAGACCAGCAGCAGGTCGGGCCGCTGCGAGGCCAGCACCCGGCGGGCCGCGCCCACGATCCACTCGCTGGAGGGCAGCGCGGCGGTCGGCCCCCAGTACCGGAACAGCGGGAACTCGCCCAGTTCCGCGACCAGGGCGTCGTGCAGGGCGGGTGGCCGGACGTAGGCGTCGGGCGACTTGCGGCCGTCGGCGTGGTAGATCGGGCGCGGGGTGACGGTGACGTCGGTGCCGGCGCCCATGGCGTACCACCAGCAGATGTTGGCCGCCGTGAAGCCCGGGTCGGCGCGGCGGGCGGTCTCCCACAGCTTCTCGCCCTGGACGAGCCGGTTGTGCTGCCGCCACAGGTGGACCTCGCCGAGGTCGCGGAAGTACCAGCCGTTGCCGACGATGCCGTGCCGGGCCGGGGTGAGGCCGGTCAGGAACGTGGACTGCGCGGAGCACGTCACCGCCGGCAGCACGGTGCCCAGCTCGGCCCGGAAACCCCTCTCCCCCACCGCGCGCAGGTTCGGCATGTGCGGCAGCAGGGCGGGTGTCATGCCCACCACGTCGACCACGACCAGCGTCACGCCCGCACCTCCGCGTGCTCGTCGGCGGGGCTTCCCCCGGCGGGGTCCTCCCCGGCGAGGTTCTCCTCGGCCCAGCGCAGTTCGGCCGCGATGCCGGCGGCGAGGTCGTCCACCCCGCCCGGCAGCACGGACCAGGTGTAGGTCTCGACCTCGACGTCCGGGGTGTGGCCGACCTGCCGGACCGCCGCCACCGCCTGCCGCAGCACGTCGGTGGTGGAGCGCAGCGGCGCGGGCGGGTCGGCGTGCAGCGGCACGTGGAAGTGCACGCGCCACGGCCCGTCGGCGGGCAGTTCGGCGAACGCCTCGGGCAGGTCGTCGGCCCGGCGCACGCCGCCGGGGCCGGAGGCGCGCACCTGGTGCAGGTAGCGGGGTTCGGCGAAGGGCCCGAGCACGGTGGCCGCGTCGGTCGGGTCGGCCAGCTCCAGCGCCGCCGAGGCCTGCACCTTGACCACGCGCAGCCCGGCGCGGTCGATCGACCGCACCGCCTCGGCCGGGTCGGCGAACGACACCGCGAGGTGGCAGGTGTCCAGGCACAGCCCGACGAACCCGGGGTCCACGCGCCCGCCCAGCAGCCGCACCGCGTCGGCCACGTCGTCCACCACGCAGCCGGGTTCGGGTTCCACGGCCAGCCGCACCGCGCGGCCGGTGCGGTCGGCCAGGGCGCGCAGCCCGGCCGCCGCGTCGCCCAGCCGGGCCAGGGCGGTGGCGTGGTCGGCCGGGGACCACGGGTGCCGCCAGCCCAGCGGCAACGTGGAGACGCTGCCGGCGCCGCCCTCGGGCAGCAGGTCGGCCAGCACGGTGGCGCAGTCGAGGGTGTAGTCCAGGCGCGCCGGCGTGGTCCAGTCCGGGTGGTACACGGCGTGCTTGACCACCTCTCGGTGGAACCCGCCGTAGGGGAAGGCGTTGAGCGTGCGGACGACCAGGCCGCGCGCGTCGAGGGCGGCGCCCAGCTCCGCGCGCTTGGCGGCGTCGGCGGCGAGCGCGGCGGCCACGGGCGCGGACAGCCACAGGCCCAGGCCCAGCTCCGCGCCGAAGCGCTCGCGCACGGGCACGGCGTACCGGTCGAGCTGGGCCAGCACGCCGTCCAGGTCCTCGGCCGGGTGCACGTTGGTGCAGTAGGACAGGGTCACGAGCCACCGCCACCGGCAGGAGTTCCCCGCAGGACGGAGTTGCCCGCGAACGTGGCGGGCGTGTCGGGCTCGTCGAGCACGAGGCGCCCGCTCTGCCCGTAGAACGCCACCGGGTTGTGCCACAGCACGTCGTCCACATCGGACTGGTCGAAGCCGCCGGCCAGCATGGCGCGCCCGGTGTGGTAGGTCTTGAGCGGGTCGGAGCGGCCCCAGTCGGCGGCGGAGTTGACCAGCACCCGGTCGGTGCCGTGCTCGCGCAGGATCGCGACCATCCGCTCCTCGTCCATCTTGGTGTCCGGGTAGATGGAGAACCCCATCCAGCACCCGGAGTCGGCGACCAGGCCCACGGTCACCTCGTTCAGGTGGTCCACCACCACCCGCTCGGGTGGCAGCCCCGATTCGCGCAGCACGTCCAGCGTCCGGCGGGTGCCCGCCGCCTTGTCCCGGTGCGGGGTGTGCACGAGCACGGGCAGGTCGTGCTCGGCGGCCAGTTCCAGCTGGCGGGCGAACGCCTCGTCCTCCTCGCGCGTCATCGAGTCGTAGCCGACCTCGCCGACCGCGACCACGCCGTCCTTGGCGAGGTAGCGGGGCAGCACGTCCAGCACCCCGGCGCAGCGCGGGTCGTTGGCCTCCTTGGGGTTGAGCGCGAGGGCGCAGTGGTGGCGGACGCCGAACTGCGCGGCCCGGAACCTCTCCCACCCGATCAGCGAGTCGAAGTAGTCGGTGAACGAGCCGACCGACGTGCGCGGCTGGCCCAGCCAGAACGCGGGCTCGACCAGGGCGGTGATGCCCACGGCGGCCATGGACTCGTAGTCGTCGGTGGTCCGGGACGTCATGTGGACGTGCGGGTCGAAGATCGTCACGGGGTCCTCCCCAGCAGGCGCAGGGCGTCGTCGGGCACGGGCCGGCCGGCGGCCTCGCGCTCGGCGGCGTAGTCGGCGGTCATCCGGCGCAGCTCGTCGTCGGCGCGGCGGTCCAGGTCGTGCACGGCGGCCAGCGGCACGCCCGTGAACAGGCACTTGAGCACGCCGTGCCGCCAGGTGTGCGGGTCGAGGTGGGCGGCGGCGAACGGGCCGAGCGCGGCGGCGACCAGGCGGGTGTCGTTGGTGCGCAACGCGTCGCGCACCAGCGGCAGGCCGACGTCCGGGTCGGTGCCGGGGGTGAGCGCGCGCAGCACGCCGCGCCGCTCGGCGTCGTCGCCGTGCCGGTAGAGGTCGGGCAGCTCGGAGGCGTCCGGCAGCGCCGCGACCAGGCGGGCGCGGGCGGCGTCGTCGACCGTGCCGTGCACCAGGCCGCCCGGGTCGCCGGCCCGCAGGGGTCCGCGTCCGACCGCGCGGCCGACGGCCGGGAACAGGGCGCGGATGGCGGTCGGGTCGGCGCGGACCCGCCGTTCGGCGTCGGTGAGCCAGTCGGGGGTGGCGGCGGCGCGGAGGGCGGCCAGCGCGCGGCGGGCGACGTCGGGCGCGGCGTGGCTGTGCCGGGGCAGCTCGACGGCGGCCAGTCCCCGGTAGCCGACGTCCTCCAGCGCGGCGAGCGTCCCGCGCAGGTCCAAGGCGCCCTCGCCGAACTCCAGGTGCTCGTGCACGCCGGGCAGCATGTCGTCCAGCTGCACGTTGACCAGCAGGTCCCCGGCGCGCCGCACGCACGCCGCCGCGTCCTCCGGTTCGACGGCCACGCAGTGGCCCACGTCGAGCGTGATGCCCAGGGCGTCGGGCTCCCCCAGCTCGGCGCGCAGCGCCAGCGCCTGGTCGAGGCGTGCCACCACGTGCCCCGGCTCGGGCTCCAGCCCCAGCCGCACCCCGGCCCGCGCCGCGAGGTCCACCACCTCGGCCACCCCGGAGCGCAGCCGGGACCACGCCTCGTCGGGCGGCACGTCCGCCGGCCGCACGCCGGCCCAGAACGACGTGCAGTCCGCGCCGAGGTCGCGGGCCACGGCGATCGCGCGCCCCAGGAAGTCGACGCGCCGCGCCTGCCCGTCGGACACCAGCGTCGGGTGGTGCTTGCGGTGGGGGTCGAGCAGGTAGCGGGCGCCGGTCTCCACGACGACGCGGAGGTCCAGCGCGGCCAGCCGCCGGGCCACGGCGTCGACCCGGCGGGCCAGGTCGGGGGCGTACGGGTCGAGGTGGTGGTGGTCGAGGGTGAGCGCGACGCCCCGGTAGCCGAGGTCGGCGATGACGGCGAGCGCGTCGTCGAGCCGGTGGTTGGCGAAACCGTTGGTGCCGTAGCCGAACTCGACGGTCGTGCCGGTCATGTCGGCCCCACCTCGCGGCCGAGCCGCCGGGCCAGTGGCAGCGCGCAGGCGACGGCCAGCGCGGACCGCCAGGACCCGCGCGCGGCCAGCGCCGCCTGCAACGGCACCATCCCGTGCACGCCCGCCGCCGTGGCCGCGCGCACCCGGGCCGCGCCGCCGCCGGACCGCACGACCGCCAGCTGGGCCCGGCCCACGAGCGCCGCGTACACCGCCGCGCCGACCGCCGGGCGCCACCCGCGGGCACCGGTCGCGACCGCCGTGGCGGCGGTGCCCGCGAGCACCGCCCGCGCCACCGCGGGCGACGTCCCGTGCACCTCGCCGCGCGACAGCACCGTCACGCCCAGGGTGTGCGCCGCCAGCGCGGACGCGGCGGGCAGCGCGTCCCGGAACCCGCCCGGCGGCGCGCCGAGCAGCACGTCCAGCCCCCGGCACGCGGCCATGGCGAGGGGGCCGGCCGGGGTGTCCTTGAGGACCGTGTCGTAGGCACACACGGCGCCCGCCAGCACGGCCGCCGTGCCCAGCGCGCGCCGACCGCCCGCGACGGCGGCGAGGCCGAGCCCGAGGGCGGCGAGACCACCCGCGACGGCCAGCGCGCGGTCGGGGTCGACCCGGCCGGACGGGATGGGGCGCTCGGGTCGCTCCACGGCGTCCAGGTGCCGGTCGGCCCAGTCGTTCAGCGCCATGCCGGACCAGTACAGCGCCACCGACGCCGCCGGCAGCAGCAGGCGCCTGCCGCGCAGCCCGCCGACGCCATCCCCGGCGACCCCATCCCCGCCGACGACGCTCCGACCGCCACCGCCCCGGCCGCTAGCACCCCGGCCGCTAGCACCTCGGCCGGCACCATCCCGCTCCGCGGCGCCCCGGCCGGCGGCCCCCGCGACGGTGTCGCCGAGCACGGTCAGCGCGGCAGGCGCGCGGACCAGGTGCAGGTAGGGGTTCACAGGCCCTCCGCCCACTCGACCAGCGCCCTGGTCTGCTCGGCGAAACCGTGCTCGCCCGAGCCCAGGGGGTCCTTGAAGAAGAACCCGAGCGCGTCCTGCACACCGGCGCGGCCCGCCCGGTGCGCGGCCGCCAGCAGCCGCCCCAGGTCGAGCACCAGGGGCGCGGCCAGGGCGGAGTCCAGGCCGGTCCAGGTGAACTGCAACGACATCCGCGCGCCGAGGAACCCCTCGAACAGCACGTGGTCCCAGGCGGTCTTCTGCTCGCCCAGCTCGGGGACGTTGTCGATGTGCAGGGGCGCGGTCACCGGGTGCCCGAGCAGCGCGGCCAACCCGGACGCCTTGGTGCGCAGCTTGCTCGACGCGTGCGCCGGGTCGCCCAGGGTCGAGCCGTCGCCGCCGCCCAGCAGGTTCGTGCCCGCCCACGACAGCACCCGCAGCGCCCGCGCGGTGAACATGGGCGCGAGCACGGTCCGGACCAGGGTCTCGCCCGTCTTGCCGTCGCGGCCCGCGTACGGGACGCCGACCGCGGCGGCCAGTTCGGCCAGCGCGGGCGGGGTCACGCCCGTGGACGGGGTGAAGTCCGCGAACGGGCAGCCGGCCTTGAACGCCGCGTACGCGGCGAGGGAGCTGGGCGGCAGCACCGGTTCACCGGCCGCCAGCGCCTCCTCCAGCGCGGCGAGGGAGGCGTGCGCCGGGTGCGGTTCGGCCGGCGGCTCGGTGGAGGCCACGTTGACCACGACGACCCGCGCCAGGTCGTGCCGCGAGCGGAACGACGCCAGGTCGGCCGCCAGCCGCGCCGCCACGTCGGGTTGCGCGCCCTGCGGCACGTCCCGCAGCTCCGCCTCCACCTCCCGCAGCCCCGCCGCGACCGGGCCGAGCAGGTCGGTCGGGACCACGCCCGCGCGCGCCAGTTGCTCGGCCCGCTTGGCCAGCGGCGTGGACACCACGTCGTGCCCGCCCACCACCAGCGAGTCCCACGGCGGCAGGTCCGCGTCCAGCAGCTCGGTGACGCAGCCGGTGGGTGGCGCCAGGCCCGCGCGCAGGCCGAGCAGCCCGCACACCGCCGTGGTCGCCACCGAGCCGCGCGCCCCCACCAGCCACAGCCCGGTCCGCCCCATTCAGCCCGCCTCGGCGCGGGTCGGCGCGGGGACCGGGGACGACGTTCCGGGTGCGGTGGTCCGGTCCGGGGCGGCGAGGTGGCCGCGGGGTGGTGGGGACGTGGTTCGCTGGGGTCGCACCGGTGTCTCCTCGTTCGCACGACGCTGGGCTTCACGGGCAGCGGCCGTTTGTGTTCCAGCTCACAAGCTGGAAGGTGAGGCCGATTCTGTTTGCCCTCCGCCGAAGACCGCAAGACTTTCGGCCGTTCTGAACAGAAGTAGTGCACGAATGGACGAAAGAGTTACCTAGAGTAACGACTCGCTCGCGGTCGGGCGCGCTCCGGCGCACAGCGGCCGACTCGGCGTCCGTCACCCGGTGGTGAACAGCTCCAGCGGCACGGCGTCGGCCAGCGCCCGGTACCCGGTGGGGTTGAGGTGGAGGTGGTCGCCGCTGTCGCAGTCGGCCCTGAGCGCGCGCGGCCGGTCCGGGTCGCGAACGGCCCGGTCGAAGTCGACCACGGCGTCGAAGCGCCCGCCGGTGCGGATCCAGTCGTTGACCGCCTGCCGGGCGGCCTCGCGGTACCCCGCGGGGTCGTCGTAGGCGTGGCCGCCGAACGGCGGGATCGTCGCGCCGTAGACGCGGATGCCGTGGGCGTGGGCGCGCAGGACGATCTGGTCGTAGGCGTCGACCAGCTCGTCGGCGACCTGCTTCTGGGCGGCTTCGGTCGCCTGGGCGCAGCCGATGTCGTTGACGCCTTCGAGCACGAACAGCCACGCGATGCCGCTGTGCGCCAGCACGTCGCGGTCCAGGCGCGCCAAGGCGTTGGGCCCCAGGCCGTCGCGGAGCACGCGGTTGCCGCCCGCCGCCTGGTTGACCACCGCGACGCCGGCGGTGTCGGGCCGGGACCGGAGCCGGTCGCGCAGCAGGTCGGGCCAGCGGTCGTTGCCGTTGGTGGTGGAGCCGCGCCCGTCGGTCAGGGAGTCGCCGAGGAAGGCCGCGGCGGCGGTGCCCGGACCGGCGGGCACCTCGACGCCCCCGAGGAAGTACCAGTGCTCGACGGGGGTGGCGCCCGGCAGGGCGTCGGCCCGGACGTGGTTGCCGGCCAGCAGGTGGGAGGTGGTGCGCGAGCCGGGGTGCGAGGTGATCTCCGCGGACGCCTGGCCGTGCGCCAGGTGGATCGTCACGGTCAGGTCGGCCTGCGCCCCGAGGGGGAAGGGGATCGGGTCGGAGACCACCTGGGCGCCCGGTTGGACGACCGTCGAGGGCTTGCCGCAGAAGGTCGCGGTCCGGGCCGAGCCGGGTTCGATCGCGGCGGCGCCGGCCCGGCCGTCGCGCGGGTGGGCGACGGTGGCGGCGGTGATGGGCAGCGGCGCGCCGCCGAAGGCGTTGGTGAAGCGGAGCCGGAGCCGGTCGCCGCCGACGGAGACGCGGACGGTCTGGCGCAGCGTGGCGTCCGCCAGGACCACCCCGTCGCCGGTGAAGGGCTCGGGCGGCATGTTGGCGGGTTCGGTGAGCTGGGGCGTCGCCGCCCAGGTGTGCACCCAGCGCTCGGTGGAGGTCGACGAGGTCCCGTTCACGACCCTCCGCCCGGTTCCACTGCGGCCGGAGCCGCAACTTTCGACCCTGTCTTCTTAACTTTCGAGCCAACGTAGCCGCCCGGAACGCGTCGCGTCAACGCCCCGGAGGGGAAGCGCCGGGCGGTCGGTGCGGGCAGTTGGCACGGGCGGTCAGCAGGTCCGGTCGCGCGGGGGCGCGGCGCCGAGCAGGTGGGCGTCCGCGGCGGTCCTGGTGCAGTCGTTGGCGTGGTAGACGCCGTGGCCGGGGCCGTCGAAGGTGACCAGGCCCGAGCCCTTCGCCTGCCGGTGCGCGTTCCGGGCCCACCGGTGGGGCGTGGCCACGTCGTAGCGGCTGGTCAGCAGGAGCGGCGGCGGGGCCTGGTCGAGGTCGAGTCGGTGCGGCGGGTTCGAAGGGCGGTCGGTGAGCCCGATGCACGTGGTGGCCTCCCGGTGGCCCAGGACCGTGCCGCGCAGCGTGGGCGCGGCGCGCAGCTCGGCCCGGCGCAGCGCCCGGTACTCGTCGAAGTCGGCGAACCGCAACGCGAAGTCCTGGCACACCACGGCGTGGGTGAGCGAGTCGTAGTTCGGCTCGAACGCCGCCCTGGCACCGCCGACCTGCGCGATCAGCGACGCCAGGCCCTCCCACGCCCCGTCGCGGAGCTCCGCGAACGCCCACTGGACGAGCTCGTCCCGCCCCGGCCCGTTCTCGTCCGCGGCGACCAGGGCCTCCTCCCACGCCGCGTGGACGTCCCGCCCGTGCAGGGCGCACGCGGCGTTCCCGGCGCACCACCGGGCGAACGCGCCGAACGCCTCCTCCGCGGCCCGCGCCCGGTCCAGCACGAAGCCGCGCAGGTCCACGCTGTGGTCGATCACGCCGTCCAGCACCATCGAGCGCACCCGCGGGCCGAACAGCTCGGCGTACTGCTGGCCCAGCAGCGTGCCGTAGGAGATGCCGTAGAAGCTGATCTTCCGCTCGCCCAGGGCCGCGCGCACCGCGTCCAGGTCGCGCGCGGAGCGGGCGGTGTCCACGTGGTCGAAGATCGGGTGGCGGGCCCGGCAGTCCTCGCGCACGGCGAGGTTGTGCCGGGCCAGCGCGGCGAACGCGGCCTCGTCCGCCGGGTCGTCGCCGGGGTGCCGGGCCATCAGCTCGGGCGAGCAGCGGATGGCGGAGCTGTTGTTGGTGCCCAGCTGGTCGAAGCCGACGACGTCGAACCGGGCCCGCACCTCGGCGCTCAGGTACGGGGCGCGGGCGAACTCCGCGCCGGACCCGCCTGGGCCGCCCGCGTCGACGAACACCACGCCGATCCGGCGCGCGGGGTCGGTGGCGCGGACCCGGGACACGGCCAGGTCCACCTTCGGGCCGCGCGGGTCGGCCCAGTCGAGCGGGACGGACACCGTGCCGCAGTCGGCCGCGGGCTGCTCGGGGCAGGGCTGCCAGGGGATCGCCGCCGCCCGCGCCTCGGGCGCGGCGACCGGCGGACCCAGCAGACCCGCGATCAGCGCGGCGATCGGCAACACCCGCATGACGTCCCCCAACGTGAGCGCTCCCGGTGAAACGTGAGCGCTCCCGGTGAGCGGAGACGTGCAGTCTGGTCAGGTCCGCGTGCCGGGGGCAACCCCCGGGCGCCGCCGCAGCGCCGGGTCGAGCAGGGCGGGCGGGGTGTCGAACTTCTCGTGCGGCGCGAGGTCGACGCCGGGGGCCACGACGGCGTCGACGGCGTCGAGCACGTCGGCCGGCAGCACCGTGTCCGCGGCGGCGAGCTGCGCGGTCAGGTGGTCGGCGGTGCGGGGGCCGATGATCGCGCTGGTCACGGCGGGGTGCGCGGTGACGAACCCGAGCGCGAGCTGGATCAGGGTCAGCCCGGCCCCGTCGGCGACCTCGACCAGCCGCTCGACCGCGTCGAGCCGGGCCCGGTTGGCGGGCAGGGAGGTGTCGAAGCGGTCCGGCAGGATCTTGGAGCGGCTGGTGGTGATCTCCCGGCCCGCGCGGACCGCGCCCGACAGCCAGCCCGAGGCCAGCGGGCTCCACGCCAGCACGCCGAGGCCGTACTGCTCGGCCACCGGCAGCACGTGGGCCTCGATCCCGCGCTGCAGGATCGAGTAGCTGGGCTGTTCGGTGACGTACCGGCTCAGGTGGTGCTCGCGGGCGGCCCACTGGGCCTGCACGATGCGGTAAGCGGGGAAGGTCGAGGAGCCGAGGTACCGGATCTTGCCCGCCCGCTGGAGGTCGGTCAGGGCCGACAGCGTCTCCTCGTCGTCGGTGCTCGGGTCCCACCGGTGGACCTGGTAGAGGTCGACGTGGTCGACGCCGAGGCGGCGGAGGCTGTCGTCCAGGGCGGTGACCAGCCAGCGGCGCGAGCTGCCCCGGTGGTTGCGCTCGTCGCCCATGGGCATGGTGGCCTTGGTGGCGAGCACGAGGTCGTCGCGGCGGCCGGCGATGGCCTTGCCGACCATCTCCTCGGACTCGCCCCGGCCGTACATGTCGGCGGTGTCGATGACGTTGATCCCGGCTTCCAGGGCGGCGTCGACGATGGCGGTGGCCTCGTCCTGGGTGGTGCGCCCGATCTCGCCGAAGTTCATCGCGCCGAGGGCGAGGGAGCTGACCTGTACGCCGGTGCGGCCCAGGGTGCGGTACTGCATGGCGGAGTTCCTCCGTCGTTGACGTGGTCTGGTGTGGTCGCCAGGTCCGCGACCTGGCACCATGAAGAAACGGAACGTTGCTCCGCCGACGATACGGAGCAGTGTTCCGTTTGGCAAGCGCGGACGTGGAGGACGGCACGGTGAACGACGGCGACGGCGGTGCGGGGCAGCAGGCCCGGCCCAAGCGGGCGGATGCCCGGCGCAACGAGAAGACGCTGCTCGACGCGGCCGCCGCGGTGTTCGTCGAGTCGGGCGTCGAAGCGCCGGTGCGCGACATCGCGGCCAGGGCCGGTGTCGGGATGGGCACGATCTACCGCCACTTCCCGACGCGGGCGGACCTGATCATCGCCGTCTACCGGCACCAGGTCGAGGCGTGCGCGGAGGCCGGGCCCGCCCTGCTGGCGAGCAGCGGGTCCCCGCACGCCGCGCTGGCCCGGTGGATCGACCTGTTCGTCGACTTCCTGGTCACCAAGCACGGCCTGGCCGGCGTGCTGCACTCCGACGAGGCCGGTTTCGCCACGCTGCACGCCTACTTCATCGACCGCCTGGTGCCCGTGTGCGCGCGGTTGCTCGACGCGGCCGTGGAGGCGGGTGAGATCCGGTCCGACCTGGAGGCCATCGAGCTGATGCGCGGGGTCGGCAACCTGTGCATCGGCGCGGACAGCGATCCCCGCTACGACGCGCGGCGGCTGGTGCGGGTCCTCGTGGCGGGGTTGCGGCTGCCGCGCTGAGCGCGGGCGGTCACCGGGTCCAGGCCTGGTGCGGGTCGCGTTCCCGGCAGGGCCTCACGTCGACGGCCCCGAACGGGCGCGGCGCGGTCAGGCACTCGCCCTGGTGGAGGGCGCTCTCCAGGGTGAACAGGCCGTCCGGGTGGGGGTGTTCCACCCAGGACTGGCCCCGGGCGCCGATGCACTCCAGCACCGTGATCCGCGTCGGCGAGTACGCCGTGAGGCACCCGCGCAGCTGCCGGTGCACGACGGTGGTGAGGGCGCCGTCGTCGCGCGGGTGGAACCGCCACCGCTGGTCGGGCCGCCCGGTCCGCACGTCGACCGCGACGGGTTCGGACTGCGCCCGGGAGGTCAGCGCCAGGCCGGGGAACGCGACGCCGTCGACCACCACCTGGTCGTACTCGTCCCGTTCGTGCCCGGCCTGCGCGTTCGCGGCGGCGGTGGGCGTGAAGGCCACCAGCAGGGCGATCAGGACGGTCGGCAACGCGCGCGTGGTTCCCCCGGGGTGCGTTTCGTGTGCCGTCCATTAGCCCACCGGAAGGCCTTCACGATCGGGTGGTCGTGGTGCCCCGAGGGGTGAACTCGTCCTTGATCACCGTGGGGGTGCCCAGGGCCGGCGGTGCCAGGTCGGTCCGGCGGTGCTCCAGGCGTGACGCCGACACCACCCGGCCTGCGCGGAGCACGACCTCGGTCGGCGCGGGCCGCCCGAGGAACGCCAGCAGGCTGGCGGTGGGCCCGTAGGCGCCCGCGTTGGGGATCGTCACGGTGTCCCCCGGCGCGAGGTCCGGGACGAGGACCTGGCGGCCCAGGACGTCGCCGGGTGTGCACAGCGGACCGGCGAGGGTGGCGGGGGCGGTCGGCCCGTCGGCCTGGTCGAGGACGACGGAGACCGGCAGCAGGCGGCCCAGGCCCGACAGCCCGCCGAAGGTGTTGACGCCCGCGTCGAGCACGACGAAGCGCCGGCCCCGGCTGTACTTGACGTCGACCACCCCGCACAGCAGCTCGCCGCAGTCGCCGACGAGGTACCGGCCCGATTCGGCGATCACGGCGGGTTCGCCGCGCCGCCACCCCGGCAGGTGCCGGTCGAGGGCGGTCGCCAGGCCCGCCGTCAGCCCGGGGTAGCGCGGCCGCTCCCCCGGGGTCGCGTACGGCGCGGCGAACCCGCCTCCGACGTCCAGCACGCGCAGCGGCAGGCCGGCGTCGCGGAGGGCGGCGGCCGAGGCGGCGGTGTTGGCGAACTCGGCCAGGAGGGCGGCCTCGTCCCGGGCGCAGCTGAGGGGGAAGAAGTGGGCGCCGACCAGCCGGGCGCCGGGGACGCGCGCGAGGTCGGGCAACAGGGCGGGCAGGGCGTCGGCGTCGGTGCCGAACTGGGAGGGGGCGCCGGTCATCCGCAGGCCGGTGGCGCCGCCGGGCGTGGCGCCGTTGACGCGCAGCAGGCAGTCGACCTCCACGCCGCGGTCCACGGCCGCGGCGCCGATGCGGCCGAGGTCGCCGGGCGATTCGGCCGAGAACAGCCGCACGCCCAGCCTGATCGCGTCGTCCAGTTCTCGGGTGGTCTTGCCCGGACCGGTGTAGAGGCAGTGGGAGGGCGGCACGCCCGCGGCGAGGGCCACCGCGAGTTCGCCGGTGGAGGACACCTCGGCCCGGCAGGGCCGGTCCCCGCCGCGCAGGGCGCGGATGACGTCGGGGTGCGGGTTGGCCTTGACCGCGTAGTGGAGGGCGACGGGTTCCGGCAGGGCCGCGCGGAGGTCGTCGTGCGCGGCGTCGACGCGGTCGAGGTCGTAGACGTACAGCGGGGTGCCGAAGCGTTCGAGCAGTTCCGCCCGTCGGCTCATCGGGAGGCGCCTTCCAGCAGGGCGTGCAGCTCGGCGGTGGCGGGTTTGCCCTGGGTGTTGAGGGGCAGGCGGGGCACGACCAGGCAGGTGGCCGGCACCTTGGCCGGTTCCAGGCGGGTGGACAGTTCGCGCAGCACCGCGTGCGGGGTCAGGTCGCCCTCGACGAACAGGGTCAGGTCGCGGTCGTCGGTGGGCGGCAGGGCGACGGCCGCGCGGACGCCGTCGACGTCGACGGCCGCCGCCTCGATCTCGACGGTGCTGACCCGGGATCCCTTGCGCTTGAACATGCCGTCGCGGCGGCCGTCGAAGTAGAGGTAGCCGTCCTCGTCGAGGTGGCCGTGGTCGCCGGTGTGCAGCACGCGCCCGCCGTCGGCGGCCACGCGGAAGGAGCGGGCGGTCAGGTCGGGTGCGCGCCAGTAGCCGGACATCACGTGCGGTCCGCTGACGACGATCTCGCCGACCGCGCCGGGCGGCAGCTCCGCGCCGTCCGGGCCGAGCACGCGCACGGTGGTGCCGGGCAGGGGCCTGCCGACGGAGCCCGGTCGTTCGCGGTCGGCCTCCGGGGGCATGATGCTGATGCGCTTGCACTCGGTCTGCCCGAACTGGCGCACCACCCTGGCCCCCGGGAAGACCTGGCGCAGGGCGTCGATGGTCGGCTGGGCCAGCACGGCGCCGGTGCTGGTGATCAGCCGCACCGCCGCCGACGAGCCGCCGACGCGCCCGGCCAGGGTGGTGATCATGGTGGCGAGCGAGGGGACCAGCGGCAGCACGGTGGCGCCGGAGTCGCGGATGCGGTCGAGCAGCCGCAGGTCGTCGTGCTGCTGGACGACGACCAGCTCCGCGCGGCCCAGGCAGCACAGCAGGACCTGGTAGAGGCCGTAGTCCCAGGACATCGGCAGCCGGCTGAACACCACGTCGCCGGGCCGGTAGCCCAGTTCGGCGTGGATCGCGGACGCGGCGAAGGTCATCGGGCCGTGCGGGCACATGACGGCCTTGGGCGTGGCGGTGCTCCCGGAGGTGTAGACGAGCAGCGCGAGGTCGTCGGGCGTGACGCGGCGGGCGGGCGGCGCGTCGAGGTCGGCGGGCGCGGCGGAGGCCTCGGCCCAGGCCGCGGTGCGGTCGAGCACCGGGCACGGCGCCAGGTCGCGGACGCGGTCGACGTCCTCGGCCAGCACGAGCACGGGCTCGGCGTCGCGCAGCACGGCCGACAGGTGGAACGGCCGCATGGCCGGGTCCAGGGGCACGAGCACGGCGCCCAGGCGGGAGCAGGCGAACAGCATCGCGGCCAGCCCGGCGGCGGGCGGCGAGATCACCACGACCCGGTCGCCCCGGCGGACGCCGTTGCGGTCCAGCCAGGTGGCGAACGCCGCGCTGACCTCGCCGAGCCGGTCGTAGGTCCACCGGAGGGTGCCGGCGCGCACGGCGGGCGCGGTGCCCGCGGCGGTGACGGCGTCGTCGAGCAGGTCGTGCAGCAACACGTTCGCGCTCCTCGTGGTTCTCGGCTGACGTGGCGACGCCGACGTGGCGACGACGAGGGGGCGGCACTGCCGGGTGCCGGCGCCGCGGTGGTCGCGCCGGACGCGTCGCGGTCGGGACCGATCGTGCCGAATGGATCATGAGGGCCACAAGCGCGGGGATCTCGGTTCACTCGAAAGAAAACGGGCCGGGCGGACCGGCCGAAGTGGACCGATCCGGGCGAGTCGGTCCCGGTGGACCGACCGAAGAGGACTGACCGGTGCGGGGTGGCCGGTGCGGGGTGGCCGGAGTGGAACGCGTTGCCGGCTCCGGCCGCTGAGCCGGCGGCCATGGCCGAGCGGGACCGGGCAAGGGCGTGGCCGGGGCCGGCCGGGTTGTCCGCCGGCGCGGGTCGGACCGGGTTGTCCGCCCGTGCGGGCCGGGCCGGTCGTGGTCACCGGGTGAGAGGTGCGGGTGGGCGAAACGTGCGGGTGCCGTCCGGTCGCGGTGGGCGTGACCGGACGGCACCCGGGGGCCTGCTGGGGGTGGGGCCGCTGGTCAGCCCACCGTGATGGTCCCGTCGGCGGAGCGGGCGCACGCGACCGCGCGGGTGGTCGCGGCGGCGGCGCCGGTGAGGCAGCGGCCCAGCACCGCGTGCCCGGCGGCGTTGGGGTGCCACGACTCCTGGCAGGTCTGGAAGTAGGTCGCGCAGGTGTTGGCGATCCGCTGCACGGCGATCTTGTCGTAGCCGGACAGGCTGGTGAGGAACGTGCCGGTCGGGCCGTCCTGGAGTCGGATCGGGGTGGCCAGCGCGTTGGCCGGGCTGTCGCCCCGCTCGCACAGCCGCGCGCCGTCGAAGGCCCGCTGCACGTTGAGGTGGACGAGGTCGGCGCCGGGGAACTCGGCCGACAGCGCGGCGTGCGCGCCCTGCACGACGGTGCCCAGCCTGCCGGAGAACACGTGGCCCGGTGCGAGGCTGGCGCGGTGGACCGGGCACCCCGCCGCGTACCGCTCGGCGCCGAGGGCGCGGAACTTGTCGCGGGTGTCGTCGCGCCCGTCCTCCTCGTGGTACTGGGCCGCGATGTCGAGCGGGAGCGGGTTGGTGTAGTCCTGGAAGACGACCCGGTGCCGCCCGTCGGCGTCGACCTGGGCCAGGGTGGTGAGCAGCAGGCGCAGGGCCGCGGTGGTCTCGGCGGTGGCCGCGGCGATCTCGTCCTCGGTGGCCAGGTCGGACACGGCGCACGGGGCCTGCGGCGGGTCGCCGGCCCAGAACTCCCACCAGCCGGTCCAGGCGTCGGCGATGAACCGGTTCGCGCACAGCGTGGCCACGTCGCCGAAGGTGAACGAGCTGTTGTTGGAGCCGAGGCCGACCAGGACCAGGTCGATGTCGTGGGTGCCGGCGACCGCGCGGAGCTGGTCGAGCTGGGAGGCGACGGCGCGGCCCTTGGCCCGGTTGCCGGAGGCGTTCGCCACGTCGTGCGGTTGGCCGCCGGAGCAGGCGAGGTTGAACCGGGCCTGGATGCTCGGCAGGTCCGCCTTGAGCAGGGACGCGTTGGCCGACCGGTGGCAGAAGAAGGCGTTGGAGTTCGGCGCGGACCAGCCGGGGAAGCCCTGCGCGACGCCGTTGACGTCGGTCACCGGGAGGTAGTCGCCCGCGCCCTCGCCGCTGACGAAGCTGTCGCCGATCGCGACGGCGGCGGTGGGCAGCGCGGCGGTGGTCGGCGCGGCGGGCCGTGCGGCCGCGTCCGGGGTTCTCGGGTCGGGGGCGGCGCCGGCGACCGCCGTCGCGGACCAGCCGAGCGCGGCGGCGAGCAGCGCCACCAGCACTGGACGTCGAAGCGGGGACATCACGACCTCCTCGTTGACAGTCGGACTGACGTGAAATGTCTTCAACTCCGCTGCCCGGGTCAAGACCGAAGGGAAAACCCGGAACGGGTTGACGG